>JALVFC010000110.1 GCA_027030285.1 Thiotrichaceae bacterium
ACCCAGCCAGTCATGCACCGCCTCGGCATCCACCATGCCATGCTCCGCAAACTGTTTCTCAAACCCCTTCTGAATCAACTGCCTGGCTAGCGCCGCCGAACAGGGACAAGTCGAAGAATAAGGCACTTGCAAGGTAAGCTCCGTAGAAATCTCACCCTGCCGTAAAGAAGAAATCACCCGGAACGGATAACTCTTCCAGCCCGTATTATCACTAATCAGGGAATTACGGCGCTCAAAAAACTCCAGCCGACACTCCAGATAAGCACTATCACTCAAGCCATCATGCGACTCCACAAACTCCGTCACAATCTCATGCAACAGTTTAGGAGACAACAAACCCATGCCAAGCTTCTTATCCACCGCCAGATACAAGCGCGACATATGGATACCCTTGCTTTGCGGATCCAGTAGATTCACATACGCCTGCACCTTGGAAACCATCTGGATCTTCTCGCCACGCCCGTTAATCATAAACACAGGCACCTCAATATTGCTCATACCCACCCAGTTCAACCGGGCATTCGGTCCCAGATGGGGTTCATTGGCGATATCCGGCATTGCACCATTCTCAATGGCACAGCTATTATCATTGCAGCCTTCACTTGCACTCATGCTAAATCCTCAGTATTTCCCGACTACCAACCGCTGCACACCTCCACACCCGGCAAGGGAGAGGACTAGCATGCCCTGAACGATGGCGAAGGGCGATTATACCCGTCATGCGCCCATTTACCACTGTTACCACGGTGCGGGTGAGGAAAACTTGTGATCAAAGAAGATGGATTGACCAGAGCTATCCTCAGAAATAGATATGCTCAAATTCCAGCACAGGTGATATTATGCTCTCCCACAGGTCTGATAACCTATTACACGGCAAGTCCTGACGATAACTTTTTGTGCAACTGGAGAACTAAATGCCTAAAGCAGGTGATTTAAAACGCGGCATGATTATTGAGCTGGATGGCAAGCCTCATGTGGTTAAACTGGTAGAATCCCGCAGTCCAACATCGCGGGGCGCTTCGACATTGTACAAGGTGCGCTTTAATAATTTGCAAACCGGGCAAAAGCGGGACGAGACATATAAGACAGATGATCTGCTGAAAGAAGCAGACTGTTCCCGTGTACCAGTACAGTTTTCCTATATTGATGGTGATCAGTATATTTTTATGAACACTGAGGACTATAGTCAGTATAGTTTGCATAGAGATGATATTGAGGATCAGCTTGGCTATATCACGGAGAGTCTACAAGGGATTACCGCATTATTAATGGATGACAAGGTGCTGGGCATTGAACTACCTGCTACCGTGACACTGGAAATTACCGAAACTTCACCTAAAATCAAAGGGGCAAGTGCATCTTCCCGAACTAAAACGGCTATATTATCCAGTGGTATTGAAATTCAGGTTCCAGAATACCTGGATGTCGGTGAACGCATAAAAGTAAACACGCAATCGGGTAAATTCATGTCTCGTGAATGATTTACAGATCTGGTTTCTTAAAATTCTCTGCTATACTGCTGATTTTATGGCTTGTATTTTTATATAGAGTTGATTCACAGCAACTATAAGTGAGAATGCTAGAATATCAACCACTGGTGAACACATAACAACATATAATGATTAAATTAACAAATTTTCAAAGGCTTAAACAAGCTTTACTGTTGGGATTATTAATACCCTTGCTACTGACAAGCTCTCCTTCGTGGGCGGAGGGAGACATTGAGGTTAACCTTGCCGATACAAATATTATCTCCCTGATCGGCGTGATATCAAAAATCACCGGCAAGAATTTTGTTATAGATCCGCGAATTAAAGCTGGCAAAGTCTCAGTCATTACTAACCGGAAACTCACCCAGGAAGAACTTTACGATACTTTTTTGTCTGTTCTACAGGTACATGGTTATGCAGTAATTGAAACCGGCAATATCACCAAAGTCGTTCCAGCCAACATTGCCAAGCAGGAAACTCACCCAATTATTGATAACCCCAAAAAAGAGCCTTCCGAAAAACTGGTGACGCGATTAATCCCCATCAAAAATGTTGGGGCTTTGTCGATAGTCAGCGCGTTGCGCCCTCTGTCGCGTAATGTACAGATTCAACATCATGCGGAAAGTAACTCAGTGGTGATGTCAGGCAGGGCTTCGGATCTGGAACGCCTGGCAGCCATTATCAGGCGTATGGATCGCTCTAACGAAAAACATATTGAAGTGATTCCACTAAAGTATGCAGATGCCAAAAAAGTGGTACAAACCATTCAGGGGCTGGATAAAACGCCCGGTGGTCCCGGCAAGATTATACGCAATGGCAACAAGGTTTCTGCTGATGAACGCACCAATAGTTTGCTGGTCTCTGGCGATCTGGCAACTCGCGAGCGTATTCGCGATATTGTCAGAAAACTGGACGTGGCAAAGAAACGTGAAGGCAATACTCGCGTCATTTATTTGCGCTACGCCAAAGCTACAGACCTGGTGAAGGTCTTGCAGGGGTTATCAAAAACAGAGGTCATTGCCAATAAAGAAGGCAAGGCAAAAACAGCCAAATCGTCGGGGGGCACGGGCGACGCAAGCAGTACGGTTGATATTCAGGCTGACGATGCCAGTAACTCCCTGATCATTACGGCAGAACAAGAAGTATTAACTAATTTGCAGCGAGTAATAAAGAAACTGGATATCCGCCGTGCTCAGGTCATGATTGAGACAATTATCGCTGAGGTTGGCACAAACTTATCTGCCACCCTGGGCGTGCAGTTTGGCTTTAATGGTCTGGGTGATAATAATGATAAAACAGGGCCTGTTGGTGGCACCTCATTTTCCGGAGCTGGCGGTAATAATCTTGCAAGTATTATTGCTACCAAAGGAGCTTCGCTTGCTCCTGGTGCCGTTCTGGGAATTGGTGGCAAAATTAGTGGACGGCAATTTGTGACACTGCTGGATGCATTAGCATCTGATGGCGCCACCAATATTCTATCCACACCAACCTTGGTCACCATGGATAATGAAGAAGCAGAAATTATCGTTGGACAAAACATCCCCCTGATTACAGGCTCCTTCGCAAACACGGGTACTAATGGAACAACCCCCACCAACCCGTTTCAGACAATTCAGCGCCAGGATGTGGGCTTGACACTTAAGGTTAAGCCCCAGATTAATGAAGGCACCAGTATCCGCCTGGCAATTGAGCAAGAGGTTTCCAGTCTGGCAGCGGGCGTAACTGGTGCTGCTGACCTGATCACTAATAAACGCTCCATAACAACGAATGTCATGGTAGAAGATGGCGAGGTGCTGGTTCTGGGAGGCTTGATTGAAGACACCTTCCGAGATTCTCAGGAAAAAGTACCTGTATTGGGCAACCTTCCCGTGGTTGGTGGACTGTTTCGTCATGGTACAACCTCCAAGGAAAAGCAAAACCTGATGGTTTTTATTCACCCAGTAATTCTGCGAAACCATTTAAAAGCCAGCACATATACCAGAGAAAAATACTCGGAGCTACTCAGAAAACAACAAAAAAGCCAGATCCTGAGAAAAGGTACCCTGCATCACCGTGCTGATAAATTTCCTCGCTTAAATGACATTATTGTCAAAGGCCGCAAAGCCACAAGTGGCCAGACTCATGTACCCGTAAAACAGCCGCGCCCGCAGCAGCCCAGGCGACCCGGAACACAACCAGCCGCAGCATCTCCACTAGAAGCAATTCCTGTTATAGATGATTATTAAGAGATCAGGTAAGGGTTATGAGTGAAACTGTCATTGCAACAGATAATCCCCATGAGGTATTGAGCGACTCGCCGAAAGACAAGAACATAAAAGACTTGCCGTACAGCTTTGCCAAGCGTCATGGAGTGGTCTTGAAAGTGGATGACTCCAGCCAGCTTGCAGCTCAGTTCAAACCGGGTCTGACACCATTTGCCGCCAGTGAAATTCGTCGTATCCTGGGACAGCCTGTCAACTTTGAGGCAGTCACGGAAGATGAATTTAACCGACTCCTCGCCAGTCACTATGACAAGGGAGAAGCAGGTGCAAAAGCCATGATGGAAGATCTGGGCGATGAGCTTGATCTGGCTGATATCGCCGATGCCCTGCCAGAACCCGAAGACTTGCTGGAAGCCGAAGATGATGCACCGATCATCCGCTTGATCAATGCCCTGCTGACCCAGGCAATCAAGGAAGATGCTTCTGATATTCATATCGAGACTTATGAAAACCGCATGACGGTACGCATGCGTGTAGATGGTGTGTTGCGCGAGGTACTCCAGCCACCAAAAGCACTGGCACCTCTGATCATTTCACGTATCAAGGTAATGGCAAAACTGGACATTGCCGAGCGACGCATTCCTCAGGATGGTCGCATTTCCCTGCGTGTG
>JALVFC010000111.1 GCA_027030285.1 Thiotrichaceae bacterium
AAACGTCGTATTTTCCCCCACTGCTTATGCACAAGCACGACTTCAACGGCAATCGGGAGCTGCCCTGATGAACGTCCACTCCCCCAGCGACTTTGCCATCTACCATGATTATCCAGCAGCCTGAATTTTACGTCAATTAACTGGTCAAGCAATTGCAACTTGACGGGCTCTGTAGTCTGCAAATGATCCACATGATCCCAGCTCAGTCTTGAAAGAACCCCGTCTTCAAGCACATATCTGACACGTTGCAGGCTACTCCTGGTCAAGCCAGCCGGATTAGGATTGCCTGTTTTGGTAAACTCTATCAGCACCGCACTATCTTGCCCCATCAGCACTGCATTTTGGCTGCTGGCAACTTCAGTATTCACTGCTCTGGCAACCACTTGCCTTAGGTCTTTTTCCAAAAACATGACACAGCGCTGCAAACCTTCTAGTCGCTTGATATGTGCCTCTACACCACTACTAGTGCGAATGACAGAACGCAAGCCTCCGTAGGCCAGCGTTGCCATGATGGCAAAAATAACCATCGCAATAAGTAGCTCTATCAGGGTAAAGCCTGTCTTTCTATTCACTACCGACTTTTCAGGCATCAGGCTACTCATCAGCGAGCCAGAAAACCCACGAGGTAAGCAGCAGGCTCTTCATCCTTATGTCCATCGCGCCAAACTGACAGCTCGATACGCTTAACATTTTCATCCTCGGTGCCTAATGTTTTTTGTTCCCATAGCCACTTTCCTCCCGCCATTTCCTCATCTCCGGTAATCTTTCCCACTTTCGGCCAGGCATGTTCCAGTTGGGCTTTTGCTATCTGGTTCATTGCCACCCAACGGGCAAATGTTTTCTCACCGATAATGGTTTCATGGCTAGCCGCCACCCCTACAGCATGAATCACAGCTCCCAGTGAAACTGCCACTATGGCAAGCGCAACCATTACTTCCAGTAAAGAAAAACCATTTTGCCGGCTAGCGGTTCTGAATTCATGTAACATCTAGAACTCCTCATCGGAGGTGGTAGTTGATCTGCCAAACGCATCAAAGGAAAGCGCCAACCTGGCTCTGGCAGGGTAAATAAAATCAACCTGAAAAGGTGTTATCTCGCCAGTAGACAGAATAAATACATTTGGGGTTATGGTTTCTTCATTCTTACCATCATTATCCCTATTATTACCCCCATCTCCTAAATCAACGGCTGTTTGATTTCGAAATACTTCAAGCTTCACCCCCCTGGGCAAAACGCGATGCCTGAACAACTTTTCCTCGGGCGACTCCCAGCTACCCTGCACCTCGCTCCGAATGACAAAATCATAACCATTTTCCGAAAACCGGATACCTAGGGATCTTGCCTGAAACAAAGCCTCATCACGAGCAAGCGCAACAAGGGCTTTTAAGCGATTACCTTCCTGCGCAAGCAAGTCATGATAATCTCTTTTCAGGGTTAATGTAGCCACCGCAATCATCACGCTAATAATCAACATGACAATTAGCAACTCAATCAGGGTGAAACCCTGATGACCTGCTTTTTTACACTGTATCAAGGAGCCGCAGACTCCCCTGACCACAGGTATAGACAACAAGGAAGCAAGGTTATTTCTCCCAGTTTCCAACATCATCATCACTCGGCACACGATCAGGTCCTAATGAGTAAATATCTATCTCACCATGAGTCCCCGGGTTTGCATACTTATAAGGATTACCCCAGGGGTCTTTAGGCTCGCGCTTTAGATAAGGCTTCCAGTTATCTGAGGCAGACGAAGGTTTTTTTAACAATGCTCCAATCCCCTCAGAGGTTGCTGGATACTGAAAGTTATCCATTCGATACAAGTCCATTGATGTCTCGATAGACTGAATATCAGACTTTGCAGCAGTTATCCTGGCTTCCTCGGGTCTGCTCAATAACTTTGGCGCTACAACTGCCGCCAATATCGCAAGGATGAGGACAACAACCATCACCTCAATCAAGGTAAATCCGGAAACATTGCCACAGGGAATAATTTGTGACCGCTGTCTTGCATCCATTTTCATTGCTTTCATCGAAAAACTGTCCTTTATGAAATTATTTGCTTTTTTCTGTGATTGTTTATCTGGTGCTCTATCCACAAATCAATCCCCTTTGTTGAAAATTTGCTATGCTGGAATGAATAATACAAATAATGCCATACTTTCATATAAAAGCATAAATGAACACACTCATCCGTTTCCTGAAAAACACAACAGGGCATCCGGGCAAGTTACTTTGCCTGCATCTCATACTGTTCTCAGTCATTCTGGTTCTGTTGCAGAGTTTTCAGTCACATCTACTGTTTAAGCGCGATGCAATACAGACAGGCGAAATCTGGCGAATCCTGACTGGAAACCTGGTACATACCAACTATTATCACCTTGCACTCAATCTGGCAGGAGTACTGTTTCTCTGCCTGTTATTTAGTGACTATCTGAAAGTCAGAGTATTTTACATATCACTACTTATTTGCAGCATGTCGGTTGGCATGGGTATTTATTTATTTAACCCGGAATTACAGTGGTACGCAGGACTATCCGGAGCTTTATATGGTCTGTTTTTCTTTGCCGCCAGTCTGGCACTCAGACACAGAGACTTTATCGGCAGCCTGCCAATACTTATAGGCATTCCCGCCAAACTTGCCTGGGATAGCCAGCACACGAACTTCACGCAGCATAGCGCAGAACTCATTAACGCCCCCGTAGCCACTGATGCACACATTTATGGACTAATTGCAGGCATATGTATCAGCATCAGCATGGCAATTGTGCAACATAAAACCGCCAAGACCAATTAGCTTGCAATGTTCACTCAGTTGATTGGTTCACACTGCCTGCTATGCCATGCACAGATAGCTGATGCATCACATTATCTCTGCCCCCCGTGCCTGCATGATCTGCCCTACCTCACGCATAGCTGCCCACAATGCGGTACAGCTCTCACCAAACAAACCGATACATCATGTGGAAAATGCCAGGCGAACACTTCACCGATACAACAAACCTTTAGCCTTTTTCACTACAAGCCTCCCGTGAACCACCTGATTAAACAATTAAAATTTCACCATACCTTACTCATTGCCAATCTGTTCGGCAAACTACTGGCAGAAGCCATCAAACAACAGGACACCCCATTACCTGATTGCATTATCCCCGTACCTCTACACACCAGGCGACTACGTGAACGGGGCTATAACCAGGCTTTGCAAATTGCCAAACCACTGGCAAAAGAACTAGGCATACCCTTGCAAACCAGTTTACTGGTACGCAGCAAATATACTCGCCCACAAACAGACTGTAGCTTCAAGGAACGCAAAACAAATTTGCGAAACAGCTTCAGCTGCACACTAGAAGCAACGAGTTATCAAAGTATCGCAATTGTTGATGACGTTATTACAACAGGAACCACCATTAATGAGGCAGCCAAGGTTCTGCGTCGTCACGGCGTTAAGCAAGTTTTTGCCTGGTCCTGCGCGCACTCCTAGACAAGCAACAAAGCACCCGCTACATTATCCCCACCCCATTGCCAATTAAAGAGTCACTTATGGTACGTAGCATGACAGCTTTCGCAATAAAGGAAAGCAAACAGGATAATTATCAACTCGCCTGGGAAGTGCGCTCAGTCAACCACCGCTTCCTAGACATTAGCCTGACACTCCCTGATGAGTTCAAGCTGGCTGAAAACGACTTTCGCAATACGCTTAAAAAACACCTCAAACGAGGCAAGATTGATGCCCGCCTACGCTTTTCTGCTGAAAATAGCCAGCATACTAAAATTCAGGTAAATGAATCACGTGCCCGTGCACTCATTGTCGCCTGCCGACAGATAGAAGCCTTCACCGACAATACAGCCCCCCTGAAAGCAGTTGATATTCTGCAATGGCCTGGTGTTACTCAGGAAAGCAACCCGGATACTGATATCATGATTAGCAATGCGCGGCTGCTGCTCGACCAAACCATTACGGATCTCTGTGCAAACCGGGAACGGGAAGGACAAACCATTGCCCGACTCATTGAACAACGCTGTGATCAAATTGCTGAACTAGTGGTAAGAATACGCAAACGTCGCCCCCAGGTGATCGCTGCTCTACGTGAAAAGATCCTGCTTAGAATTGCAGACCTGGAAATAACCCCGGACAATAACCGCCTGGAACAGGAGCTTGTCATTTTATCCCAACGACTTGATATCGATGAGGAACTAGACCGTATAATGGCGCACCTGGATGAAATCAGTCACGTCCTGGAAAGCAACGAACCTGTTGGACGAAGGTTAGACTTCCTGATGCAGGAACTCAACCGTGAAGCAAATACATTAAGCTCAAAATCCAATGATACCGAAACCACACAGATCACAGTGGATCTTAAA
>JALVFC010000112.1 GCA_027030285.1 Thiotrichaceae bacterium
TTACCCCGTTTTATATCGTGGCAAGCAGGGGCGTGTGGCACATGAATGTATTATTGATATTCGCCAGATCAAGGCAGAATCAGGCATTAGCGAAGAAGACATTGCAAAACGCCTGATGGACTACGGCTTTCACGCGCCAACCATGTCATTCCCCGTGCCAGGCACGTTGATGATAGAGCCGACTGAATCAGAATCAAAATATGAACTGGATCGTTTTTGTGATGCCATGATTGCAATCCGCGAAGAAATCAAAAAAGTGCAAAACGGCGAATGGACACTGGAAGATAATCCTTTGGTTAATGCGCCACACACAGTCAGAGACCTGGCAGAAAACTGGCAACACCCCTATAAACAAACACTCGCGGTATTCCCTTTAGGCATCATACCCAGCAGTAAATTCTGGCCCAGCAGCAACCGCATTGATAACGTCTATGGCGACCGTAATCTGGTTTGCTCTTGTCCGCCGCTTGAGGATTACGCTGAGTAGTACATTATCTGGCTGATGGCTCATTATTGGCTGATGGCTCATTGTTAACCACCGCTCCCGTGTTTCGTTCCTCAACACTACGCAAAATATATAAAAAAGTAGGGGGATGGGTATCAGAGGACAGAGCATTATTTCTCGTTCCCACGTTCCACGTGGGAACGCAGCCAGGACGCTCCAGCGTCCCGTTCGTAACGCTGAAGCGTAGTCAGCGTTGAGTATGCGAAATACGGAATGGCGCATTCTTAACTCAGCGGTTCTCTGCGATATCTCTGTGTTCTCTGTGGTTTGCAAGGCACAGGAAAATATGAAAACGGTTTCTTCTTAACCCAATCTGACAAAAAATATTTTGCCAAATGTTGACTGCTTTCTAATCAAGGTGTATTGTTTAACAAAATTTATTTTGTCAAACAAGCCATGCAACAAGAAATCAGTCCCATGAACCCAGAAAAATGTCAGCCGTACCCCTTAAAAAGCTCGCTTGGGCAACCAGCCGAAGGTAAAGAGAGATACTTCTCGCGCCCGCATATCACTCGAAAAATTTGTCGTGCCATTAATAATGGTGAAAATATCCTGATCTCTGCGCCGCGTCGTATTGGCAAGAGTTCTTTGCTTAAAGACATTCAGGCAAATTACTGCCCGGGCTTTGGCTCAAATGCAGAACAGCAGCCAATCATTAAATATATGATTATCCAAAGCGTTGATAGTGGCGGGCTGTTTTTTAAAAAGCTTTATGCCAAGTTAATTCAGGATAAGGCAATTTTTGAGGGTGCAAGTGGCTATTTCAAAAATGCCAGTCATGCCGTTAGAAGTGCCATTAGCAAAATTAGTGGTATTTCTCTGGAAGGAATCAAGATTGATGCCGAAAATTCAATTGATTACTTCCATGAGTGTTTTGAGCTAATCAAGCAGCTTAAAGACAAGAAAATTATTTTGATTATTGATGAATTTCCTGATGCGCTGAACAATATCTATAAAGAAGAACGTGACCTTGCGATTCAGTTTTTGCAACAGCATCGTGATTTACGGCAGCAGTCCAGCCAGATTAATGTGCAGTTTATTTATACTGGCTCCACAGGCTTGCGCAATGTGGTTACAAAAATAGGCAAACTTGATTTGATTAATGATATTAAAGAAATTGAACTGCCACCGCTTGACCATAATGAGGCAAAATGTTTTATACAATGCCTTGAACTGGGTTATCAGTTAGAAAATCAGGGTTTTGAACTTATCCCCGAGCAGATTGATTATATCCTTGAAAAGATTACCTGGAATCTGCCTTACTATCTGCAAGCGATAGTTTACACCCTGTTTGAGCATTTTGAAGATGGCAATTTAATAACAATCTCGGCTATAGATGAAGTATTGCTTTCTATGACGAAAGCAAAATCACCTTATTCTCCCTATTTTGAAAACTGGCTACAACGTCTAAAAAAAGCGTTTGATAATGAAGAATATGAACTCGCAATCAAGATTCTAAATAATATTGCAATACATCATTCAATAGATAAATCCAAGCTCAAAGAGCTTTCTAAACCTTATACCAACGGTATCTATAAATTCATAATGCAAACACTGGAATATGATGGCTATATTAATGAGCAATACCAGTTTAACTCTGTCTTACTTAAAACATGGTGGTTAGAAAATGTCGTCAACTAGCAAACTCGCCCATATTTATAACCCCGCCAACCAGTCGGATGAAGAGCTGCTGAATGGCTTTATTGTGCGTGATAATACGCTGGATAAAATCCTGAAAACGCTTAAAAAGCCATCAGACAGGCAGCATTTTTTAATTGAAGCGCAACGCGGTATGGGTAAGACCTCGCTATTATTGCGTATTCGTATTGAAATTCAGAGAAATCCTGAACTTGCCCATTTAATGCCGGTGCAACTGGCAGAAGAGCAATACGGCATTTATAACCTGTGTCAGCTTTGGGAGCATATCGCCGAAGAGCTGGAAGAAACAAATGGCTTTGAAACACTGGTGGATGAGCTGGATAGCGCCGCCGAAGAAAGCGACTACCCGCAGGAATGTTTTAACATTCTTGAAAAGCACCTGAAACAAAATAAAAAACAACTGGTGCTACTGCTGGATAACTTTGGTGATGTACTGGATCGCTTTAGCGAGATTGAACAAGACCGCCTGCGTGATATTTTTCATACTTCCAAACACATTCAGTTGATTGCCACCTCAGCCAAAGCGCTGGAATACACCTATAAACACGATAAATCCTTTTATGAGTTTTTCCAGATACTCCATTTAAAAGGTATGGATAAGGAAAACACCCATAAACTGCTCACCAAACTGGCTGAAACCGATAACCAGCAAGACAAAATAGAACGCATTATTAAAACACAATCGGCGCGCATAGAAACAATCCGGCGCTTAACAGGCGGCGTACCGCGCACCATTGTTTTGCTCTATGAAATTTTTATGGATGAAAGCGCCAGCGTTTTTCAAGATCTGGAAAGCATACTCGACCGCGTCACCCCGCTGTATAAACACCGCATGGACGACCTGCCCACACAGCAACAGGCAATAATGAATGCACTCGCCCTAAACTGGGACGGCATGAGCACCAAAGAAATTACCGAAAAAATCAATGATCGACAATTTAGCAGCAAAAAAATCTCCTCACAGTTAAAACAGCTGGAAAAAAATGGACTGGTGACATCAAAGCGTATCGACAAGAAAAACAAACTCTATTTTCTGCAAGAACGCTTTTTTAATATCTGGTATCTAATGCGCTTTGGGCGTAAGAAAAATAAAAATCAGGTCTTGTGGCTGGTTCGATTTTTACAAGAGTGGTGTGAGCCTGAAGAGCTAAAACAAAGGGCTAAACAGCATATTAAGGCGGCTAAAGAAGGGCGACTAGATGCCAAGGGTGGAATCTATATGGCAGAAGCGCTAGCGCCTTTAATTAATGATGTAGATTTACAGCATGAATTGATTTGTGAAACCAGAGAGGCTTTGCGACCTGTTTATGGTGATATTGACAAGAAAATATCCAAGTCAGACAAGGAGAAGTTTGATTTAGCAGAAAAAGCACGTGAAGATAAAAACTTTGCTTTAGCGATTAAACTTAATAAAGAATTAATTGAAAAAGGCTATGAGCAAGCAATGTTTAATATAGCTAAACTCTATAAAAATGAATACAAAGACAACGAAAAGGCTATTTATTATTACAAAATGGCGATTGAGAAAGGTCATGCTGGTGCCATGAATAATTTAGCAAACCTTTTATGGGGTGAGTATAAAGACCACGAAAAGGCAATTCATTATTACAAAATGGCGATAGAGAAAGATAATGCTAAAGCCATGATTAATTTAGCTAATCTCTATCACACTAAATACAAAGACTACGAACAGGAAATTCATTATTTAAAAATGGCGATAGGGAAAGATAATGCGTCTGCCATGTATTATTTAGCAAACCTTTTATGGATCGAATATAAAGACTATGAACAGGTAATTCATTATTACAAAATGGCGATTGAGAAAGGTCATGCTGATGCCATGCTCTATTTAGCAAACCTCTATCGCTATGAAGATGAATATAAAGACTACAAGCAGGCAATTTATTATTACAAAATGGCAATAGAGAAAGATAATGCTGAAGCCATGTATAATTTAGCCATTCTTTATAAAGAAGAATACAAGGACTATGAACAGGCAATTTATTATTACAAAATGGCAATAGAGAAAAATCATGCTAATGCTATGACTCATTTAGCCTTTCTCTACGCAGAAGAATACAAAGACTACAAACAGGCAATTCATTATTACAAAATGGCGATTGAGAAAGATAATGCTTATGCCATGAGTAATTTAGCCAATC
>JALVFC010000113.1 GCA_027030285.1 Thiotrichaceae bacterium
AATAGCTTGACCATGTCACTTTATTATAAAATCAGTATCCTGCTCTGGTTCTTGCTGTGCGTGAAATAGGCACTGATCTGTTCCACTTCTAAAAAAATCAAAAAAACTTACCCCCCTGGTCGCGCTGTGACCACCCTCCCCCAATACACTGTCCCTGTTGATAACAAACACGGAGACAAACCATGAAACAGCTATTTGAAAACGACAAGGTAATGGGACTGACAGTTATCGTCCTTTTCTGGGTATCCAGCACCATACTACTTTTGCTTTAGTCATGGCTCGCCTCATTAGACACCTGCATTGGCGTATTGCAGGTCTAAAGCAACGCCACAGGATGCAGCAACGTAAGCGCAAATGGCTATCACGTCTGCACACAATATCCTGACACCCTCTTCACCTGGCAACTATCGCTCCCGGCGCAGCAGCAATGGGAGCAACCTGAATAACTAAAGGAGTTACTCATGAAACGTCGTCACTTCCTGAAAAGCATTGGCATTATCCCTTTGCTCATCGCTGAAAAAAGCAACACAAGCGGACAGACCAGCTCTGTTAAGATCGGTCATTCAGGTATTAGCAGGCTGCACCTGTTTGATGCTGATAAAATCTGGTCAAAAATAAAAGTCGGCGACAAGCTTACTCTGCAACGTGAAAGCAGCACCGCCGACCCATATGCCATCAGTATCAACTGGAATGGCTATCGCCTCGGCTACATGCCGCAGAACAGTCAACGCTCACTCGCATTTTTAATAGATAAGGGGCATAAGCTCAGTGCCAGGGTCAGCCAGCTCCAGCAAAGCGATGACCCGTGGGACAAGATTCAAATTGAGATTTATCGAGAAGATAAAGCACAAATACAGCTGCCATTGCAATATGATACGCATGGGCAGCGTCTGGCTGCTTAACAGCAACCTGGAAACACTGTTACCCTCAGCACAGGGATTTTATTTGTGCTGTTTAACTCTAGGTTAGAGTGCATTATACGAAAAAGAGTCTACACTTAAGGAGTTTGAATAAACCATATTTACTGCCCCTATGAACAAGTACAGCTCATTTTTCTTTGCGCTTCTTATTACTTTCCTGCTGGCAAGCGCCTGCTCGTCAGACAACAAACCCACCAATCCACTTTTGTCCCCCGCCAGCTATATCTATGATGGGGATGCCCGACGGGTGGAGCTGACACTGCATGATCTGGATGGAATTGAGGATATTTTGCAGGCTGATGTAATGATCCAGCGCAAAGATGGCAGTGGTCCTTTGTTTGAGGTGCACGATTCTCCACTAGAGGAAAAATCCGATGATTTGTTTTTTGACTGGACTGACGGCTTCGGTAACCAGGGAACAGCGACCATTACTGCACTGGATGATACGCAGCAAACCGTTCGTCTACATCTCAACGTGGACCATATAGAAAACAACCGCAATATGATGTTTATTGATGATTACGTTTTGCAAAAGCAAACACCAACTACCACACTAAAAGAGGAGAAATAGTTATGTCATCCTCTTTAAAAAATCGTATCAAGAAAATCCAGCGGCATCTGGGAGTCCGGGCTGACGGGATTATTGGCCCGGTTACCTTGTCCAAAATCGAACAGGCCATTGGGCTACCGCAGGATGATTACAATTTGCGTGTCTCATTACAGGGGCTAAAAGCTCTGGTGAAATTTGAGGTTACTTCCAAAGCCAACTATGAGCGCAATCTCACCAAGGCTGTCTGGCCTGGTGGAAAAAGCGGGGCAACTGTCGGTATTGGCTATGATCTGGGCTATGCTTCGAAACGCAAAATAGAGAATGACTGGAAAGGGCTGGTTTCTGACCACACCCTGGGTCGGCTATTGCAGGCTGCTGGCAAAACGGGAGCCCGTGCAAAAAAGGAAGTCTCACGCATGAAGCGTAGCAGTATGAAAGTGCCTTATCTGGCTGCCATGCGTGTTTTTGTTAAATCAACCTTGCCTAAATACGCCCGTCTCACCCGCAAGGCATATCCTGGCGTTGAAGAACTACCACCCGATGCCCAGACCATGCTGCTGTCACTGATTTATAACCGAGGTTCCAGCATGGCGAATAAATCCAGTCGCAGGGAGATGCGTGCTATTCGTGCACTGGTAAAAAATCAGGATCTGGATGGTATTGCTGACCAGTTCATTGCCATGAAGCGCCTCTGGAAAAACAAGGGGCTCTCAGGCATCTTAAAACGCCGGGATAAAGAAGCCAGCCTGATTCGCAAAGCCAGACACCGTTACAAGGACAGTGATATTGTTTTGCTGTAGTAATATTCAGTATCACGATATACCAAGGGAAGCTGCTGCAGAGCATACAGGGGTCCGGGATCATCAATAACTTGCCACCTCACTGCCTGTTACACAGAGTTGTTTCTTGCTGTAGAATCCTGCCCTTTTGGGATGGTGACACAACATGTCGGTTTATACTTCGGTTAGCCAGGCGCAACTGGACGATTTTCTGCTCAATTACGATGTAGGCAAATGTCTGGGCTATCGTGGCATTGAGGCTGGTGTTGAAAATACCAATTATTTTGTCAGTACCCGCAAAGGTGAGTTTGTACTCACCCTGTATGAAGAATTAACCCATCAGCAGTTGCCCTTTTTCCTGGGGTTACTGGATCACCTTTCTGCTCATCAGGTCGCCACTGTAACCCCCGTCCCCAGAAGAGATAACAGTGGTTTTATTGGTACACTCGCTGGCAAGCCTGCAGCACTGGTTGAACGCCTGCCGGGCACTAATGTCATGGATGTGACTGACAAACACTGTGCCATTATTGGTAGCACCATCGCCCGCATGCATCTGGCAGGACAATCTTACCCCGGCAATAGCTGTCGCAGCGGGCATCGTGATGAGGCGTTTGCACAAATCAATAACGAGAAAGTTTTTAGCCAACTCTCTACTGATCAGCAGACACTGCTGCGCAGCGAGCTCCACTACTATGCTGAAAATACCATAGATGACATGAGCAAACTGCCACAGGGAATTATTCATGCTGACCTGTTCCGAGATAACTGCCTGTTTGTGCAGGATGAACCACCCAGGCTAAGTGGCATTATTGATTTCTATTACGCAAACCGTGATGCTTTGCTCTACGACCTTGCCATTATTGCCAATGACTGGTGCTTCGATAAACAGGGGCAGCTGGATATGGTTAAGCATCAGGCACTGCTGCAAGCTTACCATGCAAGCCGTCCCCTTACTGATCTGGAGATATGCCACTGGTCTGACATGTTACGTGCATCTGCCTTGTATTTCTGGGTTTATCGCCTGTTGTTTAATTTATTTCCACGTCAGGGGGAGACGGTTGCCACAAAAAACGCACAAGAGTTTCAGCAAAAGCTTGAATGGCATTTGCAGCATCTGCCTGAAATTCAGGCTGTCATAGATTCACTCCTGGAGGTTGTATGAAAATCTGGGTTGTTGGTAGTTACGCAAAAGTATTTTAACCTGGTAGATTCCTCCTGGAAGTAACTTTTGGTATTGCATTCAGTTGTGCAGTGATACCATACTTTTTTTAGGGTTAATACACAGGAAAATGATTATGCAATCACGTTCTTTCATGGAGGCAGCTCATCTGTATCTGGGTGTTACCGACCAGATCAGCAGCCATAAGGAAAAACTGCTGTCTGGGCTGGGGGCTTTTCTGGGGGTTTTTTGTATCTATCTCACCAGCATTGCCTTTATGGATAAAGCCACTGCGGTTTATATTATCCCGTCAATGGGAGCGAGTGCTGTGCTGCTATTTGCTGCACCCCATGTGCCTTTTTCACAACCGTGGAATGTGTTTGGTGGTCACTTGATTTCAGCCGTTGTTGGCGTGACCTGTGCTATCGCCATCCCTGATACCACCATTGCAGCCTCAGCAGCCGTGGGTATCGCGGTGAGTGTAATGTATTACCTGCGCTGTATTCACCCACCAGGCGGGGCAACGGCTCTGGCTGCGGTAATTGGCAGTGCCAAATTACATGCGCTGGGTTATTTCTATATTGTTAGCCCGGTTTTTTTAAATACGGTTACTATCCTGCTAATAGCACTACTGTTTAACGGTCTATTTGCATGGCGTCGCTATCCTTCCTATCTTCATGAGCAGCTAACAAAAAAAGATAGCGTTATGACTGAAGGATATGAACCCATCAATCATGAAGACTTTGTTTATGCACTTAGCCAAGTGGATTCATTTGTGGATATATCCGAGGCCGACCTGTTGAAGATTTATTCGCTGGCAACCGGGCAGGCATCATAGCCCGCCAAATTAAGGAACTTATTTATGGACT
>JALVFC010000114.1 GCA_027030285.1 Thiotrichaceae bacterium
AACCGTACAGCTCCAGCTACCATCAGCAGCAACTTGTGTACTACAACTACTGTTACCAGGTTGTAATGTTACTTGTATCAGGCTTCCAGGCTCCCCGGTTCCCGCAAACAAGGGGTTATCATTTACACTAATAGATTGAGATGAAGAGACAGGTGTTGATGGGGGGATTCTATCTACCAGATAACTTGGCAAACCACCAATAGAACCCAGATTATTGGCAGCTATATAGCTTTCTTTCAGATCAAGAATAATTGATCCAGACAAGGCAGTAGTCACTGTTACCAGATGGCGACTTAAGCTCGCATCGATAGCTTGCACGGATTCTATTTTGTCCGCACCTGCCTGCCGAATAAGTCGCAAATCATCCACCGCAAGCGCCACCCCACCACCAGTGAAAGTAACCTGGTATGTCACTCGATCAGCATTAGTTAGTTCATTAACTGGACTGAACCGTGTAATCGTGAAATCAACAGCCCATGCACTTATCGGAACAACAAAGGCTGTAATAATGGTTAAAGCGGACAATAATATCTGTAAAGGTTTTCTTATTTTCATTTTCTCTCAATATCTTCTCAGATAAGCTCATATAATTTCATAAGCATGGGTACTGAGAATTTTATTTAATTTTCTTTTATTTATTATAGTTCAACAACTTATAGAATATTAACAACCCCCCACTTAAATCAGCTACCTTTGCAGATTCCACAAAGCTTCATCCAGAGAACCAGCGCCCACCGTGTACCTGTTTAGCTAAAATGCCCACTTGACTAAGGGGCAAGACAGTATTCTAAAACTTCTTGAAAAACCAATATCTTACATTGTGAGTATTGAAATCACGGACTCAGGTTAAAATTTACCTGCCGAATGCGGGTAACAATTAAATAATATTACACAAACAGCCCCTGTTAACCGCGAAGTGTGTTTGTCGCAAATCATATTGAATGTGCGTAAATATTAAACAATCTAACACCTCGAGAGCCTGGTGTAAATGACTGTTTTTTACTCATCGTGGATTAATTTATAATCACTAACAGAATCACTCTTGTATAGCGCTACCTCCTGTCGGGAAAAGACCCAGGTTAAGTTGAAATTCATTCTTGTTGCATCATTATGAGCAATTAGTTATTGCATGACTCACCCCTTTTTCGCTAAACCCGTTAAAGACTTGAAATCCGCAATAGCTAATACCTGAATCCGCGCTTTACTGCGGCACAGGGAGTAAAAATAATAAAAAACAAACTCAATACTAATAATAAAAATGAAGTTACTTAACCACTGTATCGGCAAAAAACTGAAAGAGTGCCTGTGTTTCACAGCCCTTCTGACAGGTCTTGCTATGCAGAATGTTTCTGCACAGGGCGTGGCCGCAGGGACAGTAATAAGTAATACCGCTATTGTCAGTTACGATATTTCCAATCAGCCCAACAGCACCGATACAATCGAAGCAAGCAACTCATTTACCGTCGCTGAAACGATTAATGCTGTTCTTACTTCACTGGATACCAGCTCCGTCGTGGTGCCCACACCCGCTACTGATAAAACCCTGACCTGGCAACTAACCAATACAGGAAACGGTTCGGAAAGCTTTCTACTTAATTCAATTGATACACTCAATAGTGATGACTTTAACCCCACCGTAAAGTCAATCTGGCTCGAAACCAATGGTGTGCCCGGATTACAAAGCAGCGACATGCTTTACCAGACAGGTAATGCCATAACGCTGGCAAGCGACCAGTCGCAAATTATTTATATTCAAAGCGACATCCCTCCGGCACTTGTCAAACAACAACAGGGCAATGTAAAACTGATAGCCACCTCAACAACACCCGGTGCGACAGGTAGTGCAGTTGGTGATAGCCTGCCTGGCGCAGGTGAAGGAGGAACAGATGCAGTTGTTCTGATAGATCATGGACAGACACAGGGTATATCAGGTTACAGCATTTCAAATGTTGCTTTACTGCTAAACAAGACAGTGGCTTCGGTAGTAGATCCTTTTTCAGGTACAGACATAATGTCTGAATCCATCATTACCTATCAAATTGATGTCACTGTGACAGGTGATCCTAACGGCACTATTGGGAACCTGGTTATAGAAGATACAACACCAGCCAATATGCAGTATGTGGCAGGCAGCACAAAACTGGATAACCAGCCATTAACAGATAATGCAGATACGGATAATGCAGATTTTAATATCACTAAAAACAATACAGTGAGCATCAACCTGGGCGATATCACACCGCCCGCCAATCACACAATAACAATTACTTACAAAGTAAAATAGGGGAAAACTTATGTTAAACAAAAAACTGTTCAGAACTGTCAAGATAGCCATTATGGGCTTGTTAATCGTGGCATCTGCCAGCGTCGCTGCCAAACAGGGGCATATCAAATTCAGCTCACATGCCTACAAGGTGATCAGCGTAAAGAATGCACAAGGTCAGATGACGCAAAAGCTAATACCTGCAAAAAAAGTTTTACCAGGTGAAATTGTTCAATACACGAATACATTCGAAAACATCAGTAAGGAAAGTGCTAATCACATTGGTGTAACCAACCCTATTCCTCAACACACTGTTTACATACCAAACTCAGCTAACAATAAAAATTTCGATATTGTTTACTCTGTTGATGGTGGCAAACACTGGGGAAAACCTTCCACGCTAAAAGTCAAAGGTAAAGACGGAAAAATGCGCCCGGCAAAAGCTTCTGACTATACCCATATCCGCTGGAAATATAAGTCAAGCCTGAAACCTGGAGAAAAGAAAAGCGTCAGCTATCAGGTTCGCTTGCTTTAAAAAACAGTAGTTACTCGGTATAACCGAGTAACTACCCGGAAAAATCCACAATAACCCTAAAATAATAAAAAGAGTAAATAATCATGAAAACAAAGATAATCCCTCTGGCTATAAGTATCGCTGCCCTGGCAGCCAGCAATGCTGCATTGGCAGCAGGTACCACCGCAGGCACAGTGATCAATAATACTGCAACCATCGATTATGATGTCGGCGGCACACCACAAACAGAAATTGAAAGTTCACCCACCGGCAACTCAGCTCCTGGCACAGGTAATGGTACAGCCACCGACTTCACGGTTGACCGTATGATCGACCTGTCAGTTACTGCTCCTGGCAATACCATTGTTGTCCCTTCTGCAACAGGCAAGACTCTAGTTTTTACCGTAAAGAATGAAGGTAACGGAACACAAGACTTCAATATAGCCATAAACAATACAGTGGGTGGTGATAATTTCGACCCAAGCAACTGTAGCATTGATATTTCATCCATTGACAATCTGGCTGCAGAAGGCACACAAAATGTGACAGTCACCTGTGACATACCCGCCTCACCTACCGCCAGCAATACCAACAACTTTGGTCACATTGAACTCACAGCGACAGCATTGAAAGAAGATGGAACCGTTCTAACAGAAACAGCCGGTTCCGATAATGAAGATACCGAAGATACGGTTTTTGCCGATGCAGCTGGTAACAGTGACGCTGCTCGCGATGCCAAGCACTCTGCAATTGGCAAGTATGAAGTACAAACTGCCACACTGACAGTCACCAAAACCTCTACCGTCAAGGATATGACTATTAATGGAGCAACAGTGAATGATGGCTCACAAAAGCGTATCCCTGGTGCCACCATTACTTATAGCATCGTAGTTGCCAATACAGGAACAGTTGATGCAACCAATGTGAATATCCAGGATACTATTCCAGCAAATTTAACGTATGTTACTGGAACAGCGAGCATAACTTCCGGAGCCGTTACCGTAACAGGTGCAAATATCACCACTAGTGGTGTTACCGTACCTGCTGGTGGCAACGTTACCCTGACATTTGATGCCACAATAGATTAAAGTCGTAAGATAACGAACTGTGAATTGTGGACAGCCATAGGCTGTTCACATTCATATAATGGCTCCATACAGACATCTTGATGTTGTCCGGCAATGATGCGTAGGGTGTACCGACGTAAGGACGCTTACCACAAATTGTGGTTAATGTTGAGGCTCCTTACGCGGTATACCCTACAGAGATACTTCGGACAGCAGACTGGTATTAGAAACCAAACCAGGTAGCTATATGCATTTATGCAGTTTTCTACCCACAAACCCAAATAAAAATAACAACAAAAAAATAGCTGATGGGCAAAATTATATCCACAAATTCCAACTCCGTTTTCAGCAGATCACTTGCTGCAAACGGCTATGCATTTGTGCACACAATTATTTTGCTATGTACTCTCGTGGCAAGCCCGTCATTT
>JALVFC010000115.1 GCA_027030285.1 Thiotrichaceae bacterium
TAAAGCACTTGCGGTCTATTCAGGCTCAGCCGAAGAGGGTGAAGTCTTATTTTGAGCATAAGCATATTTCATATGCTAAATAATGTGATTGCTATTATATTGCCGGGTTAATAACAGACAGAGAGTGCAGTGAGTTTGAACGTGACGAAACTTTAGTTACCATTTTTTTGTGTACTGAAGACCGATTAGGTCTTTGTGGATCACAGTTTTGATATCTTTGCCTAAAATGCCCGCGCCTTGCGTAATATGTTGTGCTTTCTTAACGATACTTTCCAGTTTTGATACAGACTTGAAGTTGACAGGTTTGTGTTTCTTTGTACTGTAGGTGATGTTTGGTGTTGTCGTTACCAGTTCAAGGGTTTTTTCGGCGAGGCTGGTTTCCCCCGCAGTGGTAGCTAAGGATAATAAGCAAGAAAAAGATGCTACAAGAGAGATAAAGAAGAGTTTTTTCATGGCAGTCCCTAGTGGTGTTTTGTGTCAGTGTCCGGTCAGTCCAGCGCAGTATACCTTAAATGGTGATTATTTAACCAATAATAATATTAAAATACTATTAAATCCCGAGGAAGTGTAGATTCCGCTTCACATTTCTCCAGAAATCTGTACAATCACGCGACTATTTTTGGGTGGCTACTGCCATCTTGATTACTTTTACTAAGGTTTTATTGACTATGGTCACTATACGTCTGGCTAGAGGCGGTTCCAAGAAACGCCCTTTTTACAAAATTGTTGTTACCGATTCACGTAAGCCACGTGATAGTGGTTATATTGAGCAATTAGGCTTTTTTAACCCTATGGCTAGAGGTCAGGAAGTACGTTTGCGTATAGACACAGAACGTGTCGATTACTGGGTTTCTAAAGGATCTCAGAAGTCTGATCGTGTCACTAAACTGTTAAAAGAATATGCCAATTCTGAAAACAGCAAAGGTGAGAAAAAGGAAGAGGAAAAAGCGCAAGCTTGAACCGCGACTGATTAACAATGAACACCCCTGATAACATGCTTACGCTTGGCAAGATTTCGGGGGTTTTTGGTGTCAAGGGGTGGGTGAAAATATACTCTCATACCTCACCTTTACAGCAAATTATCAAATATTCTCCAATTTACTTGCGCAAAAAAGATGGCTGGCAGGCAGTTAAGATTGTCAAGGGTCAGCGGCAAGGAAAGGGTGTGATTGCACAACTGGAGGGTGTTGATGACCGTGATCAGGCTTTTAGTCTGATTGGCACTGAAATCGGTATTGAACGTGATCAATTAGAAGATTTATCAAGCGATACTTATTACTGGACAGACCTGCAAGGTATGTCCGTTTTTACTTTGGACGATATTCCGTTGGGTGTTGTTGACTGGGTATTTAATGCTGGCAGCACTGACGTCCTGGTCGTCAAGAGTAAAGCTGAAGGTGAAAAAAACAAGGAACGGATGATTCCCTGGATTAAGGATGACGTAATTAAGTCGGTGAATCTGGAACAGTCTCTTCTGGTGGTGGACTGGGATCCTGACTTTTAGCGGTGACAGTGCGATTTGACATTATCACCCTGTTTCCTGACATGGTGCAGATGGTTACCGAGTTTGGTGTGGTTAGCCGTGCAGCAGGGCAGGGGTTAATTGAATTACATTGCATAAATCCGCGTGATTATACAACTGATGTACATCGCACGGTGGATGACCGGCCTTATGGCGGTGGTCCCGGAATGGTGATGAAAGCGGATATTCTGTTATCCACTATTCGTGCAGCCAGAGCGCAAGCGCCGCTAAGTAAAGTGGTGTATTTAAGCCCGCAAGGCAAGACGGTGGATCAGGCTATGCTTAAGGGCGTAACGAGATCACTCATAGCCGATGGGAAAGATCACTCTCCTGGCTTGATCTTTTTATGCGGTCGCTACGAAGGCATTGATGAGCGAATCATTGAGCTGGAAGTGGATGAGGAATGGTCCATTGGTGACTACGTCTTAAGTGGCGGTGAACTCGGTGCAATGGTGCTTGTTGATGCCATTACCCGATTGCTACCTGGTGTGCTGGGACATGAGCAATCTGCCGATCAGGATTCCTTTTCGGAGGGGTTGCTGGATTGTCCACATTATACACGCCCTGAAGTGCTGGAAGGTTTGTCGGTTCCCGCTGTTTTGAAAAGTGGTGATCATGGCAAGATTGCTCAGTGGAGGCGAATGCAGGCATTAGGTAGAACCAGCCTCAGACGACCTGATTTACTGGATGAACTGGAATTAAGTGAGCAGGATAAAAAACTGCTTGAAGTATTTTTACGGCAGCAAGAGTCAATTAAATAAGTAGTAGCTATTAGCTGTGCCGAACTTTTAGAGGATAGAAAGATGAGCAACATTATTCAAGAGATTGAAAACGAGCAAATGAAAACAGACATCACTGAGTTCAATCCGGGTGATACTGTTGTTGTAAATGTCAGGGTTCGTGAAGGTAATCGTGAGCGTATCCAGGCATTTGAAGGCGTGGTTATTGGCAAGCGTAACCGTGGTCTGAACTCTTCATTCACTGTACGCAAGATTTCACACGGTGAAGGCGTGGAAAGAACCTTTATGCTGCATAGTAAAATGATTGACAATATTGAGCTGAAGCGTCGCGGTGATGTGCGTCGTGCCAAGCTTTATTATTTGCGTGGCAGAACAGGTAAAGCGGCACGTATCAAAGAGAAAGTATAAACTGGAAGCTTTATGGCGGATTAGTTTCCACTTTTGTTACAGTAAGATATTTCATAAAACCTTGTCTGGGCGATCAGGCAAGGTTTTTTGGTTTTCTGAGGTATCACACTTTTGCGCTATAATCAGCCCTTCTCACACCAACACTCCATTAAAGTACTCTAACGATGGCCACTGTAGCCCGCCACCAAGTCAAAACCACTCTCTTTGAATATCCTCAATATTGGGCTGAGTGCTATGGCACTTCCCCGTATCTACCAATGTCCCGTCAGGAAATGGATGAGTTGGGCTGGGATTCCTGCGATATTATTATTGTGACTGGAGATGCCTATGTGGATCATCCGTCCTTTGGCATGGCGATTGTCGGGCGATTGCTGGAGGCGCAGGGTTTTCGGGTCGGTATAATTGCGCAGCCGGACTGGACATCGAAAGCGGCGTTTGAGGTGCTGGGAGAACCTAATCTGTTCTTTGGTGTGGCAGCGGGGAATATGGACTCCATGATTAACCGCTATACGGCAGATCGGAAGCCCCGTTCGGATGATGCTTATACACCAGGTGGCATTGGTGGCAAGCGCCCTGATCGTGCTTCACTGGTGTATTCACAGCGTTGCAAGGAAGCCTATCCGCATATTCCGGTAATTCTTGGGGGTATTGAAGCTTCCTTGCGGCGTATTGCCCATTTTGATTACTGGCAGGAGAAAGTCCGTCATTCCATTTTGCTGGATGCGACGGCTGACCTGCTTCTTTATGGCAATGCGGAACGTGCGGTGGTGGAAGTGGCGCATCGTATTGCGCGTGGCGAGCCAGTTTCCAGTATGACGGATATTCGCGGAACGGCGTTTATTCGCAAGGATACTCCGGCTGGATGGCAGGAAATTGATTCCACCCGAATTGATCAGCCAGGCAAGATAGACCGCATTATCAACCCTTATGTGAATACCCGTGATTTAACTGAGTGTGAGCTGGAGCAGCGCAATGCCAAATGGCTGGATTATCAGCCATCGCGTCCGAAACGCCCGGGTGAACACAAGCTGGATTTTCACCCGCGTGCCGGATTGCAGCGTGAGACCACCGTGATTCGTTTGCCATCATTTGAAAAAGTACGCAATGACAAGGCGCTGTATGCACATGCCAACCGTGTTCTGCATCTGGAAACTAATCCAGGCAATGCACGCGCTCTGGTGCAGAAACATGGCGATGTGGATATCTGGATTAACCCACCACCCTATCCGTTGTCTACAGATGAAATGGATGGCGTGTTTGACTTGCCTTATACGCGCCAGCCGCACCCGTCTTATCAGGGAGCACGGATTCCTGCCTACGAGATGATCCGTTTTTCAGTCAATATTATGCGTGGTTGCTTTGGCGGTTGTACGTTCTGCTCGATTACCGAACATGAAGGGCGCATTATCCAGAACCGTTCCAAAGCGTCTATCCTGCGCGAAGTTGAGCAGATCAGGGACAAGGTGCCCGGTTTTACTGGCGTGATTTCAGATTTGGGTGGTCCCACTGCCAATATGTATCGTCTTGCCTGTAAAGACCCCAAAATTGA
>JALVFC010000116.1 GCA_027030285.1 Thiotrichaceae bacterium
AATTCCTTGTATTTCTGCTCGGCAACATATTTCAATAGTTGCTGAAAATGGAAGGATTTTAGCAAGCCGGTGACGCGCTCTATTTCCTTACCTTCCGAGTACAACAACACCGCTGGTCGGTAGCTGATCCCTAGTTGCTTTAGCCACTGCGGTGCTGTGGTTTTTTTGCCTTCAGGATTTGTGATGGTGGTGTCTGAAAGTGCATCGAGGCGCACTACATTAAATTTGTCCAGAATCAGAGCGGTGTCTTTCAGGTCAAAGACCGTTTTGTGGAACGCTTCGCAGGCATCACAGGTTTTATCTTCAATTAGAATCAGCAGGGGCTTGTCCTGCTGTGCCAGTTTTTGCAGGTTGGTCGTGGCGAGGTAGCGTGGGTCTTTTGCCAGTTCATAGTGTGTATCGGTGAGATGAGTCTGGCGATAACTTGCCAGATCTGTGTGCTGATAGGCTTTGTCTTTGACGAAGTTCAGGACTGCTTTGAATTCGCGTGGTGAACGATAGCCATTTAAGCGGGCTACGACCTTGTTGTTGGCGTTCATGAAAAGCAGGGTTGGGGTGTAATGCACATTGAGCACCTGTGCAAAAGAGCGTTCGCTGATGGTGGTTTTTTCGTTGTAAACCACGTCTTTGCTGCCATTGGCATCGATGGCGATGACATCAAAATAGTTTTTAAGAAGTTTGGGATTTTCACCTTGCTGAAAATTATCGTGCAGCATTTTTTTGCAATAAGGGCAGCCTGCCACATGGAAAAACAGTAGCAGATGTTTGTCTGCTTTTGCTGCATCGGCTGCATCTTCCCTGAAATCCATAAAGCTTTCTTTAAACCACTCTGGGAACACGAGTTCACTGCCACCAATAATTTTGCCCATTTTTGTTGCAGCCTGGGAAGTAGGCTCTTCTGATACGGTACTATCTGCATAACTGACGTGAAACAGCGTTGCAAATGCGAGGGTGCAGAGAATTGACAAGAATATAGGCAGATAACGTGCATACATAAGTCAGTTCCAGGTCGATAGTTGTGCTGTCAGATGGCTATATAAGAAAATCCTTTTTCCTGTAATTGCATGATGTCATCAACGCCTATAGGGACAACTTTGGCGACAGATAATAAATCATCCTTTGCCCATTTCAGTGATTTCATGGTGTTTCCACAGGCATGGAATGCAACACCATATTGTGCCAGTGACTGAACCGTTTTCTGGTGTTTCATATCGAACTTGCGGGTGGGATTCTTGCCAAGTAATTGTATGCCCGGACCAAAGGCAGCAACGATGATTTCAATATCGTCTCCGTACTTTCTAAGCATTTCTCCGACAGAAAAAAGAATATGCGAAAAGTATTCATCGTCGGCTTTGTTGCACTGGTAAATCAGGTTATGTGCTGATGATTCTGCAAAATGGGTTTCGGTATGGTGTGCTTCGGCCCGTTTTGTTCCGAAGGCTAAACTGCCTACACCGAGAAGCGTGAGTAGACGACGTCTTAATGGGTTTTGAAGGTTCATTGATTAGTCTCCCGGGTTTGGCAAGTGATTACAACGTAACTATAGTCAATCAGGATGCGTCTGGCGAACGTATTATAGTGATCGGCACAAGCCGGAAGATATGATTAAAGTTAGTCGTGTTGTCGCCCTGAAACTAGTAATTACAACTAACAATCTGGCGGTCTAAATCCTTGATAACATCGTTATCACTCCTCGCCAGAGTTATTCGCCTTAATTACTAGCACTTTAAGACCAAACAGCAAAAAGGGGACAAATGCAATCAAACTCCACTCAGGAATACTTAGCCCAAGAAAACTAAAGACAACTGCGGCACAGTCTCCTGTACCCTGAAAAACTTTCTGTACCACTTCATTGGCTGGCAGGTGATGCATCCAGTATTCCAGTCCGGGACCACATTCTGGAATCTGGTCTTCAGGCAGGTGCTGCAACCAGGTATGTCTGCCTGCAACAACATAAGCTAATACGCTGAGTAGCGTGATGAGCAGACCATAAACCCGTATTCCCCAGGTTTGCGGATTGTGTAAAAACGCAATAAGGAAAACAATTCCCAGCGCAATCACGACAACACGTTGTGCGATGCATAGAGGGCAAGGCTCCAACTGCATGTAGTATTGCATAAAAAACGCAACCGCCATCATAAGCAGGGTGAGCAGAAATCCTGCAAGAAAAGCAAAGCGTAGTGTTTTTATTTTCATTATTATTCCCGACTTTATAAATCCTGTATTTTATCATTTGTGTATTAAAGGAATGTTAATTTAAGTCATAGCATACATACTTCATGTGTTCATGCATAACTACTCAGCTCGCCTAATTTGCATCAAAGTGTCAGTGCTTATATTGACAGTCATTTATCCGGGCGGTAATGTTCAACCCCTCTCAATTTACACACTTCAGGAATGATAATGAATCCCGTAAAGACCGGCTTGTTAGGACTTGGAACCGTTGGCGGTGGCACGGCTACCGTATTACACCGTAATGCAACAGAAATTGCCCGCCGTGCTGGACGTGGCATTACGGTAGAAGTCGCTGCAACGCTGGATCTTGAGCGCGGCAAGGAACTGGGACTGGACTCCCTGAAGCTGACTGCTGATGCCACTGAAGTCGTCAATGATCCTGCGATTGATATTGTCGTTGAACTGATTGGCGGCTATGACTTTGCCAAAGAGCTGGTCATGACGGCCATTGAAAATGGCAAGCATGTTGTCACCGCGAATAAGGCCCTCATCGCCCTGCATGGCAATGAAATCTTTGCCAAAGCACAGGAAAAAGGCGTGATTGTCGCCTT
This sequence comes from Thiotrichaceae bacterium, assembly GCA_027030285.1. Lineage (GTDB taxonomy): Bacteria > Pseudomonadota > Gammaproteobacteria > Thiotrichales > Thiotrichaceae > HyVt-477. Next base: position 2,787 of record JALVFC010000116.1, read on the forward strand.
TGAAGCAGCGGTTGCTGGCGGCATACCCATTATTAAAGCCGTCCGCGAGGGGCTCTCAGCCAATCAGATTGAATGGATTGCCGGCATCATTAATGGCACTGGCAACTTTATTTTGACCGAAATGCGCGAAAAAGGTCGCTCCTTTGATGATGTACTGGCTGAGGCACAGCAACTGGGATATGCCGAAGCCGACCCCACTTTCGACATTGAGGGCATCGATGCAGCGCACAAGCTCAGCATTCTGTCATCCGTTGCCTTTGGTATTCCCCTGCAATTTGAAAAGACCTATACCGAAGGCATTACCAAAATCACCCCGCAAGATGTGGAATATGCCGATGAGCTGGGCTATACCATCAAACACCTGGGGATAACACGGCGCACCGAAAAAGGCATTGAACAACGGGTACACCCCACCATGATTCCCAAATCACGCCTGATTGCCAATGTCAATGGCGTTATGAATGCGGTACTGGTACATGGCGATGCGGTTGGGCCTACCTTGTATTATGGTGCAGGTGCTGGTGATGAGCCGACCGCTTCTGCTGTCGTGGCAGATCTTGTAGACGTGGTAAGAGCCATGACTTCTGACCCCAGCAATCGTGTTCCTCACCTCGCCTTCCAGCCAGACCAGCTTGCAGATACCCCAGTGCTGGGCATGGATGATATCACCTCTGCCTACTACCTTCGTGTCTGCGCTGTAGACCAGCCCGGTGTACTCGCAGCCATTACCAAAATCATGGGTGAAAGTCGTATTAGTATTGAAGCCTTTATCCAGAAAGAGCCAGCAGCCAATGCCGACACTGTCGATATTATCCTGCTTACCCAGCGTGTGAATGAAGGTGATATGAACCACGCAATAGCACAAATTGAAGCGCTGGATGTTACCTGCAGCAACGTCACCAGAATACGGGTTGAGGCGTTAAACTGACTGCATGACTTCGTAGCCCGGATACAATCCGGGGAGTGGGTAGCCCTGACTAAGGTAATGGTCTCTTTGAAGTAACCATTAAGAATAAACCAAACCGATGAAACAGCTTGGTGTTTTGTTTAGATGATTTTTTACCCTGAAGAATGCGAAGATCGCGAAGGATCTACTTTACCTTATAAGTTTTATAATATGACTTAAAAAATGTTACACTGAACTCGTGTTACACGGATACACGAGAAATAAGTAATGGCAAATATAACGATTACTGTTGATGAACAAGTCTTAAATAAAGCACGTATGCGAGCATTAGAAGATGGTGTGTCGATCAATGCATTACTACGTGAGTATTTAGAAAAATATACGGGTGTCAATAAACACTACCAGCAAGTCACGCAAGAAATATTAAAAATCGCGAAGAAATCAACTGCCACAAGTAATGGAAAACGCTGGTCGCGTGATGAACTATATGAACGCTAAGGTATTTATAGACACCAATATATTGG
>JALVFC010000117.1 GCA_027030285.1 Thiotrichaceae bacterium
ACTTTTAGTTTTTTCTTGTTCACTAACAGCCGTTTTTTTCTCTTCCTGTACTGAAGCTGGTTGCTTGCTCGTTTTCTGCGTTTCGGGTACTTTGTATTTCTTCTGTGCCAGTTTTTCCTGAGGCACTGCTTGCAGATAATACTGACTCACCCAGCCTGTCAAGCCGTTCCATTTAATATGAACCCAAGTTGTCTTGCCAACCTTTTTTTGCTCCCCCAGCAACTCAACACCAGTCGCGTCAAATGGAATCGTGGTAACAATGTCATTGCTCACACCAGCATCCAGGCGCATATTCAGGTGATCATCACTTTTCACATGGGTTACCTGATAGGTCTTTGTTACTACCGCTGATTTATTGTTTTCCGTAACAGTAGTAGTTGCTTTGCTGGCTGTCGCCTTATTTGCGGGAATCGCTGTTGAGAAAGCCAGTCCAGGTAATAAGCCCGATACCAGAGCGACTACGAAAATGCATGAATTACACTTCTTTAGAATCATCTTTGATACTCCATTTCCTTAATATTATATATATTAGGTAATTATAGACTATAACTAAAGTAAATTCTAGAAAAAATTACCCACAGAAGTATCCCGTATATATTTCCACGCTGGAGCATGGAACAAGATAAAATATCAGCGTGTATATTTCAGAAGTGATGCAAGCAGGTTGATTGATAGGAGCTATCTTTTCTGGATGCGCGACTTTAGTCGTGCCTGCGGTGTATCTTTTACCCGTTCTGTTTGAATTTATCGCAAGAGCATACTTTAGATGTTATAGATACTGTCTCAGCGCGGCTAAAGCCGCACGTCCTGGACGCAACAGAAGTTAGATATGATGAAAGCATCTGAATTAGCCCAATTCAGAATCACTCACTTGCTAACAAACAAACCTTCAGATCCCTGCAAGGTATAGCTATTGCCATCCACTGAAATCGTCTCAGGGCTGGTTGTACGATTGTAGGCAATGAAACCTCTTTCATAACGCCTATACCCCACACCATAGCGGATGTTTATTTCCCTACTCACCGGCTTGCCGAAATCCGTATGATAAAAATCGTAGTAAGGATGTCCATGTTCACGGCGTGCGTTGCCATAGCCATCGGCATACAGAATATAGCCATTTTTGGGGATTACCATCACCATAGCCGTGATAAGTTTGGCACGCTGAATATTTTCGGGAGCAAAATGGTCTTGCTGATAATCAGACGTGACATCGGTTTTAAAGGGTTCAAATGCCAGCACCTTTGGCTCGCGCAAGTTTGTATCCCAATAGCGCAGAATTTTCTCCATGCGCTCCAGCGACCATGACTGGTTTTCCTCATCAATGGTATGTACATAAGGCTGGCGCGGGTTATATTTCCATAATTCGAAAAATGCCCCGGAAAGATACTGGGCAGTAGGGTCATCCGTTTTCCAGTTAACATTTCCCATCAGCAGAAAATCATCCCCCGTCCTGGCACGAATTGCTCTGGCAATCGCCAATCGATGCATATCAATATCTATAAAAGAAGGATCACTTTCAAACAAAGTGACATCCACAGATTCATTATGCCACCAATCCAGTATCATACCGTCAAATCCGGCTTTTTTGTAATTCAATGCCTTGGTCGCCAATACATTCGGCCAGTTAGAATGAAAGAACTTGATGTACTTGACAGGCTCTCCAGCAGAAAAGGCAAAATGCTTGTTCGTATAATAAGGCGATGCAGAATCCAGATACCTCCATTGCGCATTCCAGTAAAGCCAGTCTTCAGAGACAATATAAAGAGTATCCTTGTCACCACGCATTAAACCCGTTTGCTCAGGGGATACCTCAGGTTGTGTCTGCTCAATATCAACCGGAATCCCAACCCCGGTCCAAATTAAACTGTAAGGTGTTTCTGCACTGTCACACTGAAACTGAAACACGGCATCAGCCGCCAGACTACATCCGGTACTGCCTGCCCAGGGAGCAAAGACAGGAATAGTTGGGCGATTATTAACTTTTTGAAGAACTGTGAATCTTTTATTGCTTGATGCTGGCGTAATTGTTGTTTGAGATGCTGAAGGAGTAGCCGCCTGTGCTGGAACCGAAGTAACTGGTGTTTTAGACGGTGTGGGAGTATGCGTTTGTGCTGGTGGCGCTGTAGATTGATTTAGCGTAGATATCTCTGTATAAACTGGTCTTTTTATTGAGTCATTCGTACTCGCTGTCCCACCGCAGCCCCCCAGAGAAAAAATCAAAATGAGAAACGCACTGCCAATAGCAAATGATGATAACTTCATGACAAAATCCTTTTATTTCATGATATCGTTACCACAACATACCAGAACTATCCTGCTCTGGGCAAATTCAGCACGACATAAACCTGCAATTAAAATGTTTTATTTCCACTCTCACAAGGAAAGGATGGAATATCGGTGGTAAAATAATGCCTATACATTTTTGGATAATCTCTCTTTACCTGCATTATCCAAACCAGCATATCGAAGTTTGAGAGTTATTAACTCGCAAATGATGCAAATTAAAAGTCTAGCCGCGTAATAACCAACTGCAAAAACTTTACATCCAATTCACCATATGTTTTCCAAAATTGAACTATACTGTCCCTTTAAGCGTCTTACAGATGCCTAATTCCTATAGTGGAGTTACTAATTGAATTCAATAAATAACAGTCCATTTCTGCGCAAGCTCTTCAGCCTGATATTCGTCCATGTTCTCTTCTCTGTATCGGCTAACTGCTTTGCAACCACTGCTACGGATAGTAGCTCTCTGGTTCTGCCCTTGCCGCATGGTCTGCGTGCAACACTTTCCTTTACACACAATCAGGTTATCGCACAATTACCCAATAACAAGCGTATCGTACTTGCCAATAATATTAATCAGATTCCTGCCTATGCCCGTGATATCTGGATTGATGATTTTAATTTTGATGGCAGACAGGATGCAGCGATTACTACGGGGTTTGATCCGGTCAGTAGTGACCAGATGTATACTATCTTTATCTGGGATGATGGTCTCAGTCAGTTTTTCCCGTTAACCTTCCGGGAAAAACTAACCAACCTGGAGATTGTTCCCAAACACAAGGAAATTCGTAGCTCCTACCAGTCAAGAAACTTCTGGGTTGAAGATACTTATCGCTTTCAAAACAGGCAGCCTTATCTTTATAGCAGATCAAGGTTAATTGCCAACGATATCTGGCATACCACGATCTATAATCCTGCCGGACAGACTGTGCGCAGTCTGGTTTCCAGAGATGGTCGTGTAGAGCGTCCTCCCTACCCCGTCTTGTTGAGTGTCACCAGCCAGACAGCTCCTTTGTATCGACAGCCTCTTCCCTCTACTCTCCTGCCCATTAAACTGAATCGAGGTGATGTGGTCTCCGTGCTGGATTTTAAAAATGACCCTGGGCACTTCTACTGGGTTAATATCAGTGCCAATATTAACCAGCATGTGATACGAGGCTGGACTTTGCTTTCCAACCTGATTCAGCAATAGTTATCTGTTACAAGTAGCAGGGTTACCATAGTATTTGACGACTAATAAAGGTAATATCCCTGTTAATCTATTCGTTAATCTTCCTTATGACTACAGAATATACCGCCTCTGACATCGAAGTTTTAAGTGGTCTTGATCCGGTGCGTAAACGCCCCGGCATGTATACCGACACCACGCGCCCTAACCATCTTGCTCAGGAAGTCATAGATAACAGTGTGGATGAAGCACTGGCAGGTCACGCTTCGCTGATTACAGTGATGTTGCATACCGATGGCTCGGTATCAGTTTCTGATAATGGTCGCGGTATGCCGGTTGATATTCATCCGCAGAAAAAATTACCTGGTGTGGAAGTGATCCTTTCCACCCTGCATGCCGGTGGCAAGTTTTCAGATAAAAACTATGAATTCTCCGGCGGTCTGCATGGTGTGGGGGTGTCTGTCGTGAATGCCCTTTCCAAACGCCTGGAAGTGCGTATTAAACGCGATGGCAAAGAATATCAGATGGTTTTTGAGGATGGTTACAAAACATCTGATCTGGAAGTCATTGGCAAAGTTGGCAAGAAAAACACCGGCACGACCCTGCGCTTCTGGCCAGACAGGAAATACTTTGACAGTGTGCGCTTTTCCGTAAAAAAGCTGTTACATATCTTGCGTGCCAAGGCAGTACTCTGCCCCGGATTACGCATTACGTTTACCGACGAGGCTATTCAGGACACCCATGAATGGTACTACGAAGATGGC
>JALVFC010000118.1 GCA_027030285.1 Thiotrichaceae bacterium
TGTCGGCTCATCACATCCTGGGGCTGAAGCAGGTCCCAAGGGTATGGCTGTTCGCCATTTAAAGTGGTACGCGAGCTGGGTTCAGAACGTCGTGAGACAGTTCGGTCCCTATCTGCCATGGGCGTTTGAGATTTGAGGGAAGCTGCTCCTAGTACGAGAGGACCGGAGTGGACATACCTCTGGTGTACCAGTTGTCACGCCAGTGGCATAGCTGGGTAGCTAAGTATGGACGGGATAACCGCTGAAAGCATCTAAGCGGGAAGCCTCTCCCAAGATGAGATCTCACTAGAGCTAAAAGCTCTCTGAAGGGCCGTTGAAGACTACGACGTTGATAGGCTCCATGTGGAAGTGCAGTAATGTATGAAGCTAAGGAGTACTAATTGCCCGTGAGGCTTGATTCTATAACCTTAAATGGTCTGGAAGAGAAGACTCAACAAAGACTATGTGAAGCACGATGTCTCAAGAGATATTTACAGAGCCATCTGCAGCAACACTGGATACTACCGAATTGAGGTTATTGCCGAGGCAATAACCGCATCTGGGATAGCAAAGCCGAGAAGTAAAGCCAACGCAGCAAAACGCTGAGAGGCTGGAACTTTAACAGCAAGCCATCGCCAGATACACCGATCTTCCTGGTGACAATAGAGACATGGAACCACCTGATCCCATCCCGAACTCAGAAGTGAAACGTGTCATCGCCGATGATAGTGTGGGGTTTCCCCATGCGAAAGTAGGTCATTACCAGGATTTAATACCAGCCCCGCTTTGTAATACAGAGCGGGGCTTTTTTATGGATGGTTTTATTTGCCTTGTTATTAGGTAACTACTGAGCGTAATAAATAGTGGTGTTGCTAAGTGATTGATTATTAAAGGTTCTGTAAATACATCCCTGTAAGCTCTGCGGCAGCATCTCTGCTGTCGAAGCACTAATAATCAATAACTTACCGCCTTAATCAATTACCTTAAGTAGTTACGTTATTAGGTGTAATAAAACGCAATGATATTAATGATATGATGCTTTACAATCCCATCAATCTCATTTACAGGTAGTTTTGATGAATTCCCACTCAGGCTTTACCAGAGACTGCTAAAGTGGCTGATCTCCCGCTCATCACAAAGCAGATGAAGCGCAAGCAATTCTCAGTTGCCAGAGCGTCTCGTCTGATGTGCTAAAAAGTTGACATTCAGAGACAGCCATCCACGCACTGCAAGTTAGTTCGCTCGACCCATCTACACAGTAGTCAAACTCCGTTAAATATTTTATGGTAAGCGGATACTGTCTATCACCTAATAACACCTATGCCTGTTGTCCGACGAATATTGCTACTACTGCTGTTTTTCCTGTTTGCAGGGATGCAATGTGTGTTCGCTAAAGAGCCTTTTATTAAAATCGGTGTGTTAAGTCATCGGGGCGACCAGTTTACCTCGGATGCCTGGGATCCTACTGCTTATTACCTCACCAATCAGCTTCCGGAATATGATTTTGAGATAGTACCGCTGGATTTTGATGATGTGGATCCGGCTGTGCGTAACGGCGAAGTGGACTTTATTCTGGTAAATCCGGGCATTTATGTAAATCTGGAATACAAGTACCGCGTATCACGTCTGGCTACAATGAATAACCTGCGGGCTGATGATGCTAGTTATAAAATCTTTGGCGGGGTTATTTTTACCCGCCGACAGCGCAAAGATATTCAAACGCTGGAAGACTTGCGCGGCAAGTCGTTTTTGGCAGTAGATGTGACCTCGCTGGGCGGTTTTCAAATGGCATGGCGTGAGTTGAATAAAAAGGGTCTCAACCCTTATAAGGACTTTTCACGGCTGGAGTTTGCTGGCATACACGATAAGGTAGTACGTGCTGTAGTAAACGGAGAGGTTGATGCGGGTACGGTGCGCACCGATATCCTGGAGCGCATGTCGCGCACAAATGACCTGGACTTAAATGATATTCGCATTATCAACCCGCAGCATAACCCCGAATTTCCCTTCCGTCACAGTACCAGTCTGTATCCCGAATGGCCATTTAGCAAATTGCAGCACACGCCTGATGCGCTGGCAAAAAAAGTGGCACTGGCATTATTTCAGATGCCTGCCAATCATCCTGCCGCCCGTTCGGGTAACTATGCTGGCTGGGATATTCCTCTGGATTACCAGCAGGTGCATGAACTGTTCAGGGAGCTAAACCTGCCTCCGTACGATGAGATTGGTCGCTTTACCCTGGAGGACGCCATACGCAAATACTGGTACTGGGCAGTGTTTGCGCTACTTGCCCTGTTGATCATGAGCGCGATTACCTCGGCTGTGGTGCAGCGCAATAAGCGTTTGAAGCGAGTTCAACGGCGACTGGAACGCCATTATGAGCATATTCTGGATTCTGTAGGTGATGGTATCTACGGTGTAGATCTTGAGGGTCGGTGTACTTTTATTAACCGTGCCATGGTGCGTATTACAGGTTGGTCAAAAGAGGATTTGATCGGTAAAAGACAGCATGAGATCCTGCACCATACGCATGCTGACGGCACAGTGCACCCGGCATCAGAATGCCCGGTTTATGCAACATCCCTGGATCATGTGCCTCGGTATATAGATGATGATGTATTCTGGAAAAAGGATGGTACAGCTATTTCTGTGGAATATAGCTGTACGCCTATTCGCGGTACGGGTGATACAATGATTGGTAGTGTTGTGGTTTTTCGTGATACTACCGAGCGTAAACAGGTGGAAGAAAAACAACGAGAACACCAGTTGCAACTAGCCCATGTTGCACGTTTGAGCACGCTGGGCGAAATGGCATCTGGTATAGCCCATGAACTTAATCAGCCGCTGACGGTTATCAATAATTACTCACGTGCCTGTGTGCGGATGCTTGAATCAAGACAACCTATGACAGAACAGTGCTCAGATGTCATGGAAAAAATCTCTGCACAGGCAGAACGAGCTGGAGCAGTGATCAAACAGATCCGGCATTTTGTCAAAAAGGACATTCCTGATAAGAAAACCGTGAAAATTTCCGATATGCTTGATGTTGTTACCGAGCTGACGTATACGGAGCTGACAAGCAACCAGATTCATCTGGAGATAAACTCTGACCCTGCGGGAGAGTATGTATTGGCTCAGGACACCCAGATTGAACAGGTCATTTTGAACCTGGTACGTAATGCGATTGAAGCCATGGAAGAGATTCCTGTAGAGAACAGAAAACTGCTTATCCAGACACGCCGCCAGCCTGACAACAAGGTAGAAATTAGTGTCAGCGATTCTGGCAGTGGTATGGATAGATCAGTACGTGAGCAGGTTTTTGATCCGTTTGTCACCACCAAGGAACAGGGCATGGGGTTGGGATTGTCTATTAGTCAGGGGATTATTGAGGCGCATCATGATCGTATTCGCATCAGTGAAAACCCCGAGGGTGGCATGACTTTTTCCTTCATGCTGTCTGCTGTTGATAATATCGCTGAATCTGCCAACGTTGGTAAGCAGGAATATGCATGAGTGAAGAAAGCACTGTATTTATAGTTGATGATGACGCCGAGGTTCGAGACTCGCTAAAAATGCTGATTGAGTCTGTAGGGCTGGTTACAGAAACCTATGATTCTGCACAGGCATTCCTGGACAAGTTCGAGCCTGCAAGACCGGGCTGCCTGATACTGGATGTGCGCATGCGTGGCATGAGTGGCTTGTCACTACAGCAAGAACTGAATAAAAAACCACTGTCTCCACCAATTATCATTATTACTGGTCACGGTGATGTGCAAATGGCGGTACGTGCAGTCAAGGCGGGCGCATCTGAATTTCTGGAAAAGCCTTTTAATGAGCAGCAACTACTGGATAGCATTCATATCGCACTGGAGCAGGATGCAGAACAACGTGGCAAGGCTTTAAAACTAGCAGAGATTCAACAGCGTCTTGACCGTTTAACGGAGCGTGAAAAAGAAGTCATGGAGCTGGTTGTTAACGGTATGTTAAACAAAAATATTGCACATGAGTTAAATATCAGTCAGTCCACTGTTGAAGCACACCGCTCAAGAGTTATGGAAAAAATGGAAGCGCGTACCCTGTCAGATTTGATGCGCATGATTATTTCACTACGATCCTGAACCAGTTACATGGCTGATGTTGCAACTTGCACTCTTTCTATTATGGAAAACCCCAATAGGCTAACAGTAATCCAGAATTTACAGCATATCTTCTCACCTGCAAGAATAACCACGTAA
>JALVFC010000119.1 GCA_027030285.1 Thiotrichaceae bacterium
AAACATACAGGAGAAATTAGTAAGGAAGATTTACAGGGACTTAAGCAGGTTGTACTGGAGTCCATCGAACAACCAGAGCAACTGGCATCCTGGTTAGGCAGCTATCTCACCCATGCTAAAAACGAGGCGCAGGATATTGAGCAACTCACTGATCATTTGCCTAAAGATACGGCATGCTTTCGACATCCAGACACACGCATTGCCTGGGTACAGCAGGCTGATCATCTGCAACTCTTTATTAATGGCATGGTTAGCAGGTGGCCACTGGCTACAAAAGCTGGTGTTGAATATCTTTGCTCACATTATCACTATACTGATCAAGAGCTCAAAGGTTTGCTTGAGCAAGCCGATTTCCATAATTTGTATCATTACCTTTGTTCCAATAACTTCCTTCAATTATTGTAAACAATATCGTCACTTTCAGCGCAATTATTGCGCACGGCAATAAGTTCTTGATTATTCGGCCTTCGACAGCAACGATACATTTGCAGACACCATGATAATCAATAGCTTACTGAATCCGATGCTTATCACTCTGAGGAGTAAAAAAATCTAAACGATACAAGAAGTACACTCACATATACCTTGAGTAATTTTTCTGCAAACCTCCATAACTCCAAATCATGTTCTATACTTCGCCTAAAGTTTTCTCTGCTTGAAGTACTAGTCTCAACTGAGAACTATGTAGATACAAAACGAATATCCCACTAACCACAGCCATACATCTGAAACAAACTGCGTTAATAGCCACCTTGTATTAGTATCTTGAAACCAACATGGGAAGGATCCTGCACCAGACATATAAAGAGAATTAGAATCAATATGATACTTTTGGATTTTTAGCATGATTTTTTATACAGCCTGGATTGGCATAACCCTGCTATCCGCTTGGGTTCTGACTTTGTTTTTGCGCCGTTATGCATTGCAAAAATCTATCCTGGATATTCCAAATGAACGTAGTTCACACACCATTGTTACCCCCCGTGGAGGTGGTTTGGCGATAGTAATCACCTTTATCATCAACCTACTGCTTCTTTTTATTCACAATTATCTCTCAATGCGTGTATTATCAGGTATAGGCGGCGCATCTCTGGCAATCGCCATTACCGGGTTTATAGATGATCGTAATCCGATACATTCCAGAGTACGCCTTGCAATTCATTTTCTGGCAGCTATATGGATTGCAGTATGGCTTGGAAAAATACCCCCGGTTACCATTTTTTCCCATGTCATTGACCTCGCCTGGTTTACGAGTGTCATTGCAGTTATCTATCTTGTCTGGTTATTAAACCTGTACAACTTCATGGATGGAATAGATGGTATTGCAAGTATCGAAGCTATTACTGTCTGTTTATCTGGAGGGCTTATACTCTATTTAGTATCACCTGAGAACATTTTCTGGCTATTACCTGTACTACTGGCAGCAGGTGTTGCCGGTTTCTTATTCTGGAACTGGCCTCCAGCCAAAATATTCATGGGCGATGTAGGAAGTGCGTTTCTTGGTATCACCATTGGTGGTATTTCATTGTTCTCTATGGATATTGGCAGTCAGCTAATCTGGAGCTGGGTAATATTACTCGCCGTATTTATCATTGATGCCACTGTGACTCTGATAAGAAGAATGTTAAGAGGCGACAGCTTTGATCAGGCACACAGAAATCATGCCTATCAATATGCATCAAGGAAGTTTGGCAACCACATGAAAATCAGCCTCGCAACAGGAATAATCAATGTTGTCTGGCTGTTACCCATCGCCACGTTAGTCGCACTAAATAAACTGGATGGGGCTATTGGGGTTGTTATCGCGTACTTGCCATTAATTGTGACAGCTTTTAGCTTGCATGCAGGGGCACGAGAAAGACAAATGGACTACCCATAGAAATAAACTGTAAGGAAGCAGTTACTTATACTAGGAGGCTGTCCGAGAACTAGCTTTTAAAAAACACAGAAACAACATATAGTGTTTTTTCTATTACAATGACCACTATATATTGATTAAAATTTTAAGAAACTTAGTTCTCGGACAAGCTCCTAGGTTCATACTAAAATAAAGTGTATTAAGCTTTTCATATTATAGCTAAAATATACCCACAACACAGATTATGGCTAACACTATGATTCATTTACTTCACCAACTACCAAGAAAAAACAAGCAGTACATTATCCTGACCATTGATATCCTGATCGTCATGGCTGCATTATGGGTAGCATACTCACTGCGAATGTCGGAATTTTTTCACTTTATACCCCCGGCTGATATTAAATCGGAGAATGTTTTATGGCTATGGTTAATCACCCCCATTATTGCATTCCCCGTGTTTATTTCCTTCGGACTGTTCCGGGTAGTTATCGAGTATATTGAAGCTCGCACAGTCATAGCCATTGTAAAGGCTGTTTCGGTATTCACACTTTTATTTGGCACGCTTATATTTTTAATGGACGACCTGTTCTGGGTTCCCCGTTCAGTCCTTATTATCCAATGGCTAGTTGCCATCACTGCGATGATCACTAGCCGGGTAGTAGGTCAGTGGTTATTTACACATCACAAGCAAGGTGGTGGTCTCACAAAAAGTTCAAACACGAAACCAGTGCTGATCTATGGTGCCGGAACCGCAGGGGTACAGCTTTCCAGTGCTCTGAAGTTTAGTGATGACATCAAGCAAGTAGCGTTTATTGATGACAGGCATGATCTGAATAAAAGTGAAATCAGAGGTCTAAAAGTATATCCCGCTGCAGAAATTGACAACCTCATAAAGAAGCATAAAGTCCAGGAAATCCTGATCGCCATTCCTTCTGCATCAAAAAGTCGTATCCGTGATCTCATTGCTGAACTCAAACATCACCCACTAAAACTACGTATTTTGCCCAGTGTGGCAGATGTAGCTGACGGCAAGGTGAAGATTGAAGATGTTCGTGATGTAAATATTGATGACCTGCTTGGTCGTGATGCAGTGAAACCCAATCAGAAATTACTGAAAGTAAACATCAGCAATAAAGTTGTTATGGTGACTGGCGCGGGTGGTTCAATTGGCTCTGAACTATGCCGCCAGATTATCAAGCACTCTCCTTCATTATTAATTTTGTTTGAGCAAAGCGAATATAGCCTGTATGAACTTGAAAAAGAACTTGAAAAAAATGAATTTAATGTTCATTGCGTACCTGTACTTGATTCAGTAATGGACCAGGAAAAGGTTGAGCGCGTATGCAGGCGCTTCGGAGTAAACACCATCTACCACGCTGCTGCTTACAAACATGTACCCCTGGTTGAAAAAAATCCAATTGCAGGCGTAATAAATAATGTCATAGGAACTTACCGGACGGTGAAAGCAGCTACCAACACAGGGGTTGAGACTTTTATTTTGATCTCCACCGACAAGGCTGTTCGCCCGACTAATGTTATGGGTGCAAGTAAACGCTTTGCTGAACTTGTTCTGCAAGGGATCAACCGTGATTTTGCCAAAAGCAAAAAACAGGGAACACGCTGTATTATGGTACGTTTTGGTAACGTACTGGGGTCATCAGGCTCTGTTGTACCTCTCTTTCGCAGACAGATTCGTGAGGGTGGCCCCATTACCGTTACCCACAAGGAAATTACACGATATTTTATGACTATCCCGGAAGCCGCACAGTTAGTCATCCAGGCTGGTGCCATGGGCAAAGGCGGTGATGTATTTGTCCTTGATATGGGAGAGCCCGTTAAAATCTATGACCTGGCCAAGAACATGATTCGCCTGAGTGGTTTTGAGCCGAAAGATGGCGAAAACCCTGACGGAGATATAGAACTGAAAGTCACGGGGCTTAGACCAGGAGAAAAACTCTATGAAGAGCTACTGATTGGCGATAATGTTTTACCAACGGATCACAAGCTGATCATGAGAGCTAATGAAGAGTCTATCCCCTGGGCAAAAATGGAGAAACATCTTGAACAACTACTGGAAATAAAAAAGGCGTCAGACCCCGAGCAGCTAAGAGAGCTTTTAATGAATGTAATACGAGGTTATAACCCACAATGCGGTATTGTTGATGTTGTTAATTTCAGTAGTGAACAAGAAAAGGACAAAGATGCTGCCTGACCAGCAACTGTGATATGAGCTAACTACTCACGACAAGTAAATAAACCCACCATGAATAAACCTACCGTAATGGTTACAGGCGCTTCAGGTTTTATCGGCAGGTGCCTTTGCCAACAGCTTGTTAAGCAGGGTCATCC
>JALVFC010000120.1 GCA_027030285.1 Thiotrichaceae bacterium
CAAATGATAGATTTGTGCGGGGGTAGATGGAATGCAGATTTGCATATTATGCTGCGCACATAACTGTAAATAGCGCTCCAGACGCGCAGAAGAATGCTCTGCCCCCATGCCTTCATAACCGTGTGGCAAAAACAGGGTCAAACCCGATAGCCGCCCCCATTTTTGCTCGCCTGAACTAATAAACTGGTCAATAACCACCTGGGCACCATTGGCGAAATCACCAAACTGTGCCTCCCAGATATTCAGCACTTTAGGGTCTGAGGTGGCATAGCCGTATTCAAATGCCAGCACGGCTTCTTCTGACAGTAATGAGTCGGTGACGGTAAACTTGCCCTGTTTTTTCGCCAGGTGTTTTAGTGGAATCCATGTCCAGCAGGCATGATTACCGCTTTGATCGTGGTATACCGAATGGCGGTGAGAGAAGGTTCCCCTGCCCGAATCCTGCCCCGTCAGGCGTACATCAAAGCCCTCGGACAAGAGTGTTGCATAGGCCATGTTTTCAGCAAACCCCCAATCTGCCGGGCGTTTCTCTTGTGCCATTTCCATGCGTGCATCAATGACTTTCTGCAGGCGCTCATGTACCACAAAGCCTTCCGGTGGTGGAAAACAGTGCTGCGCCAGTTGTTTGAATTTGTTTTTGCTAAAGCGGGTATCAGCAGGGTCAGTCCAATGCCGGTTCTTGTATACTTCCCAGTTCACCTGAAAGGCGGCAGGAATACTGTTGATTTCCAGTACCGAGCGTAACGGCTTGCCAGCCGCCATTTTTTCCTTGTAGCGGGTAATCGCGGCTTTGGCAGCTTGTCGAGAAATTACATTCTGTTCGATGAGTTTTTTTTCATACAATTCGCGCGTTGTCGGTTTGCTTTTTATTGCGCGATACATACCCGGTTGCGTCAAAGAAGGCTCATCGGCTTCATTATGACCTCGGCGTCGATAACAAACCAGATCAATAACAATATCCTTGCGAAACCGCAGACGATAATCCAGAGCTAATTCAGCAACAAAAACAACCGCTTCCGGATCATCACCATTGACATGCAAAATAGGTGCATTCACCATTTTAGCAACATCGGTGGGATAGTAGGTGCTGCGACTATCACTTTTTGTACTGGTGGTAAAACCGATCTGGTTATTGATGACAATATGAATAGCACCACAAATGGAAAAGCCTCGTGTTTGCGACATATTCAGCGTTTCCATAACAACCCCCTGCCCTGCAAATGCTGCGTCCCCATGAATCTGTATCGCCAGCACCGGATCGGAATCTCCTGCATTACGCCTATCGCGACGCGCACGTGTATGACCTGCCACCACAGGAGAGATAATTTCCAGATGGGAAGGATTAAAAGCCACTGCCAGACGCAATGGACCACTAGGCGTGGGGATATCCGCGCTGTAACCCTTGTGATACTTCACATCACCCGCATAGCCCTGATGATCTGCAACCCCTTCAAATTCCTTGAACAGACTCTCCGGCGGTTTGCCGAGTATATTGACCAGCACATTCAAACGTCCCCGGTGAGCCATGCCAAAAGCAACTTCCTTGATTTCACTCACTCCTGCCTGCAAATTGATCTGTGACAACAAGGGAATCAGGCTTTCTCCACCTTCCAGGGAAAATGTTTTCTGACCAACATAGCGGGTACTTAAATAGCGCTCAAAGGTTTCTGCTGCAACTAGTTGTTTATAAATACGCTTCTTGTCATCCAGTGACAAACCTGGTGTTGCCTGAGATTTCTCCAGCCGGGATTGCAGCCAGCATTTCTCCTCGGTATCCATTATGTGCATATATTCAGCACCAATAGAGCCTGTATACGTGTTACGCAGGGCGCGATAGATATTTACCAGTGTTGCCGGTTTCTCAAGATGAAAATCACCAGTATCGAAAATCCTGTCTTCAGAAACACGCTCCAGTCCATAGTAAGACAACGACAACTCATCTAAAACCGGCTTGCTATAAAGCTCATCCAGCGGATTGGTATTTGCCTGCAAATGTCCCAATACCCGATACGCCTCGATCAGCTTGAGCACATGCACCTGCATACGCTCTTCTTCCACCACCGTTTCAATGTCGCTGCCATTGACACAATGATTGGGTTTGATAAACAGTGCAGGATTGCGAAACTGCTTGCGGATCTCGGAATGTCGCACTCCCTGACGCAGATCAGCAGGTACCGGCAGGGATGAAAAATATTCTCGCCAGCTTTCATTGACGGAGTGCGGGTTACTTAGGTACTGCTCATACAGCATATCCAGATACGCTGCATTCTCACCTTCTAACAATGATTCTTCTGACAATGGATTGGTCATGTCATTACCCGGAGTGATTATTATTGTAATGAGTATAGGGCATCTCTATTCATTCTGGTGGCTTCATTAATACGAATGGATATGAATACAGATGTGCATAAGTCGGGCTGACAGAGAAGCTCTGCACACCGCTAGCGAGTTAATGTTAAACATTATAATGCTATCATATCCACATGAAATAGTTGTTGTTTATAGGGCGAATCTATAGTTGCACCAGTAACCAGCCCACTGTCGTTTAAGGCGCATCTAAAGCCGCACGTCCTGAACCGGGGAAAATTAATACACAGGATAATTAATATATCAGCCCCTTGATCAAACACTCTCCAGCTTTGCTTCCTCAGTCGTTTTTTTCAATACTTGAACAGTCACTAGCACCAGCTTCCTTATCTGTTTGATATCTTCTAACACTCGCTGCGGAATCACCTCACCATTTAGCTGATCTTCCATTGTCTGACAAAGGCGTGTCAGACGTGTCGCTGCCAGCGCTGCACTACTGCCTTTTAATGAATGTAGCAACTCACGTAACACATGCGGCTCATTTACAGACAAGCGAGGCATTTTATTCACTAGTCTGAAGCTGTTCTGCCGATAGCGACTAACCATTTCAGGAAATCTGTCTCCCATCATGCTTTGCAATTCAGTTAATGCTTCTACGTCAAATAGCTGTGAGAGTAACTTAGTTTGCGAGGAGCTATTCTTGTTGTTACCGGTTTCTTGCCTGTCCTGAACGTAATCTGAAGCGGGGGTAACAGCGGGCTTATCAGATGCAACTCTGATTTTCTTTTTAGGTAACCACCTGAGTAACATCGCAAATAAGGTTTCAAGATTCAGAGGTTTGGATAAATAATCATCCATACCTACCGTAAAACAGTAGTTTCTATCTTCAGATGAGGTGCTTGCTGTCAATGCAATAATCGGGATGGCTGTGGCATTATTTTGTGACTCCCACAGTGCTAACAATGCCTCTGTTGCCTGATAACCATCCATTTCTGGCATCTGACAATCCATTAGAATCACATCAAAGTTGTGCCTGGCATGCCTGTGAAAATAATCCACTGCTTCCTGACCATTGTTCATCACCTGTATTTGCACGCCCATCTTTGCCAGCATCATCCTGATAACATCCTGATTAACAGGGTTATCTTCCACCAGCAATACATTCACGGATGAATCAAGCACCAGCTCACTGCTGCTTTTTGACACGGAGTTACTTTTCACATCATTTATTTTGTCATCTACAGCTTCATCCAGACCCAGCAATAAAGACTCTGAAGACGCAAAGTGATCACTGTCCTGCGGGTGATCTAGCAATACTGTGAATGAAAATGTACTTCCTTTACCAAGTATTGAATCAAAAGTTAGACATCCCTGCATCTGTTCAACAATGGCCTTACAAATTGCCAGCCCTAAACCGGTACCACCAAACCGGCGGGTCATACTCTCATCAGCCTGATTGAACTGTTCAAAAATATGCGCTTTGTCCTTCTCTGCGATGCCAATACCAGTATCCTGGATACTACAATTCAGCTCAATACCATCCCGGGATGAAATCGTCTGTACAGACACACTGACCGAGCCCTGTTCGGTAAATTTAACAGCGTTAGATATCAGGTTTAAAAGCACCTGACGCAAACGGTGAGGATCACCATTGACCACCTCTGGCAGTCCGGGATCAATATGTACGCTAAGTGTAATCTGTTTTTCTCGTGCCTTGTGCTGCAATAGATCTATCACTTCATGGATCAACTCATGAGGCTTAAAATCGGTCGTTTCCAGTACCACTTTACCCGCATCCAGTTTCGACAGATCAAGGATGTCATTCAGAATCACAAGTAAGGAATCAGCTGAATTTTTGGCGATAACTAGTTGTTTCCTTAGTGTTCAGAAAGTTTTGA
>JALVFC010000121.1 GCA_027030285.1 Thiotrichaceae bacterium
AAACTATGCTGATGTGAATGTCGTTGCCAGTTCTGAAGAGAGCAATTTTACGACTATTCCTGATTTTGATCAGTGGCAGCTTGATGCTGATGCCAGCTATGTGCATTACACACCTAATGAAACCATTGGTGGTGTGGAGTTTGACTGGATTCCTGATGTGGGAGATGTGCCGCTGGTTGCTGATATGTCATCAACTATCTTATCCAGACCTGTGGATGTATCCAAATTTGGCATGATTTATGCTGGTGCGCAAAAAAACATTGGTCCTGCAGGTTTGACACTGGTCATTATTCGTGAGGATTTAATTGGTGATGCTCTGCCAGGAACACCAACCATGTTTAAATATGCTACGCATGCAAATAATGACTCCATGTATAACACACCACCTACTTATGCCTGGTATTTGGCGGGGCTCGTTTTTCAGTGGATTAAGGCTCAGGGTGGTCTGACTGCGATGGCTGAAGTTAATAAACGTAAGGCTGAAAAATTGTATGCTGCGATTGATGATTCTTCTTTTTATCATAGCCCGGTAGATGTGAAGTGCCGTTCCTGGATGAACATTCCATTTACTCTGGAAAATCCGGACATGGATGCCGATTTTCTGGCTCAGGCAGCTGAACATGGGTTGATTACCTTGAAAGGTCATCGTTCTGTAGGGGGGATGCGCGCCAGTATCTACAATGCCATGCCTGAAGCTGGCGTGGATGCATTGATTGAATTTATGCAGGCGTTTGCTGCAAAACAGTAGTGTTGATGAATTAATCAACATCTAGTTAATATGTAACTACTCAGCGTGATAAACAGCGGAGGCGGCAAGTTGTTGATTATTAGGGAGCTGTTAATACATCCCTGTAAGCTCTGCGGCAGCATCCATGTTGCCAAACCCAAATAATCAATAACTCACCGCCTTACACAACTACCCTGATAAAAAAAGGATTTCCCATGCCATACACTATTCTCACACTAAATAATATTTCTGATAAAGGACTGTCATTATTACCCGCAGACAACTATACCATTAGCGAAGATACAGCTAGTCCTGATGCTATTCTGCTGCGCTCCTACAAAATGCATGATATGGATATTGCTGATTCATTGCTGGCAGTAGGGAGAGCAGGAGCAGGTACCAATAATATCCCTATTGAGCGTATGAGTGAAAAAGGAGTAGTTGTTTTTAATGCCCCTGGTGCTAACGCGAATGCCGTCAAGGAGCTTGTCATAGCAGGCATGCTGATGGCATGTCGTAATCTAGTCCCAGCCAAAGCCTATGTAGATGCTTTGCAGGGAGATGATGAGGAATTACATAAGCAGGTTGAGGCTGGCAAGAAAAAATTTGCTGGATTTGAGTTACCAGGGCGGACTTTGGGAGTGGTTGGTCTGGGTGCGATTGGGGTGCGTATTGCCAATGCTGCCAGAGCATTGGGTATGAATGTGGTCGGTTATGATCCTCGTATCCAGATAAAGTATGCCTGGCAGTTATCTTCAGATGTGGAGCCCGTTGATTCGATAAATGAACTGTTAGCGCAATCTGATTTTATCACCTTTCATGTGCCACTGCTGGATAGTACAAAAGATCTTATTAATGCCGAAAGTATTCAGCAAATGAAAGACAATGCGGTAGTTATGAATTTTGCCAGAGACGGTATTGTCAATGAGCGCGCTGTAATAGATGCCATTGAAGCGGGTAAATTACATTCTTATGTTTGTGATTTTCCTTCAAATACGATTAAAGGTGCTAAAGGTGTTATTGCATTGCCTCATTTGGGTGCTTCTACCGTTGAAGCTGAAGAAAATTGTGCCACTATGGTTGCTGAGCAGATTCGTGACTATATTGAGCACGGCATAATTAAAAACTCGGTCAATTTACCGGATATCAAGTTGCCTCGTGCAGGTGTATGCCGTGTCTCTATCGTACACTCCAATAGTGTGGATATGGTTAGTCAGATTTCTCAGGTACTGGGTAAGTCTGATGCTAATATCCATCATATGGTGAATGATTCCCGTGGCGATATAGCATATACATTACTGGATGTGGATAAGCAGCTAGAAGAGGTTACTGCTGATGAACTGCGTGCCATTAATGGTGTACTGAAGGTGCGATTGTTGTAAGCTTCCCAGGAGGCTGTCCGAGAACTAAGAAGCTACTGCAAATCCCATGATCATCATAATCTGAACTTATTGGAATCGTTAAATAGAACGACTATTCGCCTCATCCAATAATCTCAGCTTACGATAATCCTGTGATTTTCGTTACGCTTCTAGTTCTCGGACAGCCTCCTGGGATGAATCTATCGTAGGCAGCTCTATGGATGCAAAAATCAAACACTATGACCTGATTGTCATTGGCGCTGGTATGGTTGGTGCAACACTAGCCTGTTTGCTTGCACAAAAAGGTAAAAAAGTTGCCATAGTGGAGAACTATCTTCCCGACAACTTTGTTGCCGACTCACCGCCAGAATTACGAGTTTCCGCAATTAGCCGTGCTTCACAAAATACGTTTATTAAAATCGGTGCGTGGTCAAAAATGCAAGCCATGCGTATCTCCCCCTATGAGGCTATGCATGTCTGGGATGGTTCTGCTGAGGCTCAGCGGGATGATGATATCCATGAAAATATGGCAGAGGCTGGGGTGCAGGGGCAGATTCACTTTAACGCAGCAGATCTGGGTGAACCTGACCTGGGGCATATTATCGAAAATAAGGTCATTCAGTTAGCCTTGCTGGATATTTTGCAGCATGAGCCAACCGTTGATTTACTATGTCCGGCATCGCTGGTTGATTTTCAAGTCATTGATGAGCTGGTTCTGGTAACTCTGGATAATGGTCATCAGCTAAGTGCGTCACTGCTGGCTGGTGCTGATGGCGCGCATTCCAAAGTCCGCACACTGGCAGGTATTCAAATCAATCAAAATGATTATGGGCAGCAAGGGCTGGTGGCAACGGTGCAGCCGGAATTACCTCACCAGTCAACAGCATGGCAACGATTTATGCCATCTGGTCCGCTCGCACTTTTACCTCTGTCAGATGGTAGCTGCTCAATAGTCTGGACATTGCCCGCTGATAAAGCAGATTATTATCTTGCAATGGATGATGAGACATTCAATAAGGAACTTGGCAAGGCATCCGGCTATCGTTTAGGTGAATTAAAGGTGTTTGGTAAAAGGGCTGCCTTCCCTCTGGTAGGTCGCCATGCGAAGCATTATATAAAACCACATATAGCGCTTATTGGAGATGCTGTGCATACAATTCACCCACTAGCGGGGCAGGGTGTCAACCTTGGCATTAAAGATGCCGTGGCTCTGGCCTCAATTATTGCAGAGTCCTCCCGCTCTCCTGGTAGTCACCTGCTACTACGCCGTTATGAACGTGCGCGTAAAGCAGATAACCTGCTTACCCAAAAAGCCATGGAAGCCTTCAAAATTTTGTTTGGTCACCAGCTTTCTGTGGTGAAAGCCGCACGTAATATTGGCTTGAATCTTGTTGACAAAATGGATCCAGTGAAACATCAAATTATACGTTCAGCTATGGGCATTTCTGGCTGAGGATTTCAGGATGATGCAGTCAGCTGAACCTGTGCAGAAACATCGTTCCGGTTTGTTGGCAGCTCTGCTTCATGGTATAGCTCCCGGAATGGGCTTCCTGTATGCAGGAAAAACAGTGACTGCATTTTTTATCCCTGTACTGATGCTTGCCTGGATACTGGCATTAGGCTGGTCAAGAGTATTGCTGGAACCCCTGGGTATTGCTGTCTTATGGACGGGGCTTTTGTTGTTTTATCTTTGCCTGATACCAATCGTTTTTTTGGTCGCGCGGAAGAATGTGGCTAATACTCAACGATCCTTCTTTTTCCAGATTGCTGTTTATATTGCATTCATTCTTTGGCTGTTCCTGTTGGTGATGAGTCTTTTGCAATTCAGAGCAATCTTGCTTGGTTATGAAACCTTCCGTCTACCTACGCGCTCAATGGCAGCAACCCTGATTCCCGGAGACTATATTGTTGTCGATACATGGACCTATCAAGAAAAACCACCTGCTACAGGCGATGTAGTGGTATTTAGGAACCCGCTTGATGGCAGATATTTTACCAAGCGCATTATAGGTATGCCTGGAGAAAAAGTATCTATCAGACGGGGTGTTGTAAGCATCAATGGTCGTGCACTGCAAGAGCCTTATGTGTTGCCTT
>JALVFC010000122.1 GCA_027030285.1 Thiotrichaceae bacterium
TCAATAGCATTTCCGCTTGGCACAAAACGTATTTGAGCAGGACATAATGTAATCCTTACCAGCACCACAACAGGTGGTAAGTTCCAGAAGAAATCAAAGATAAAGCGAATTATTTGTTACGGACAGTAGAAGCCTTGCCAAGAGTAGTGAGGCTTTTCTTTTTGTGATTAATTTTTTTCCCGGAAGGCTTCACATCAATCAATGGGGATTGATGTTGTGAATCAAGTGCAGCCTGATTCGCAGCCCGCCGTCCGCGATACCAGTACCCAGCCAGAGCACCACCCGATGTCGTTAAAAGCAAAAGCCCAACGGTTAAAAACTGTGTAATTAACAACAAAGCCCCCAAACCAATGGCTCCTGCAAAGGTGGCCCCAACCTTAAAATTAGCCTTGGCATGGGTAACCTTTGCTTCCTTGGCAATATCTTTATGCGCCTGCTTGATGACACGGGTTTTAGCACGTTCAGCATTCACCATTAAATGCTCACGCTCCTTCGCAAAGCGTTCTTTTGCTTTCAACAATTCATCCTTGCGTAAATGATGCGCCAATGAGGAAAACCAGAATGCAGCAACAAAGCCAATAAATAATAGCGGAACAGCAAGGCGCAGAAAGCCAGCCCCTTTCAGATCAGGCGCTAACAGAACCAGTATGACCGTGGCGATCTGAACAAGAATTATGCCAAGCAGGTATTTGATCATAAGTGCAACTTACAGATCTCTATGCTGACCATCACAGAAAGGTTGTTTCTTAGTATGTTTGCAGCCACACAAACCATACTTCTTCTTTTCAGTGACTTTAAACTCAACAGGCTCAAAGTCTGTCCCTTTATGCGAACCATCGCAAAAGGGCTGATTCTCAGAACGCCCACAACTGCACCAATAATAGGTTCCCTCATCCAGCTCAACCACATAAGGCCCTTTTTTTGCAACTACTGCTCCAGTCATTTGTATTTCCTTTCATTCACCAAAAAGTCTTGTGGATGGTATCAACAACACTGGCATAGCGCAAAATAGCACACCTCCGGGTTTGCATTCTTGTAACATCGATTTTGTATATCGTTATAACTTGTTTATTCTATTTTACTTATCATTAAGTAATCCCTAATATACTCACCAGAACACGGAAAGAGCCTGCTGACAAATGATTTAAAAACAGCAGAATGTAATAACCCTTTTACCCTTAAAACCCAATCACAGGAGATTGACAATGGAAAACGAAACAGTACAACAACCCGCATTCCCACAATTAAACAAACCAGCTCCAGCATTCAATGCGCCCACTACACATGGCACGAAAACACTGGAAGACTACAAAGGTCGCTGGCTGGTTCTGTTCTCACACCCTGCCGACTTCACGCCAGTATGTACAACAGAGTTCATGGCATTTGCCAACAAGCATGATGAGTTTCAAAAGTTAAATTGTGATCTGTTGGGTCTATCTATCGACAGTCATTACTCGCACATCGCCTGGGTACGCAATATCAAGGAAAAGTTTGGTGTAGATATCCCCTTCCCGATTATTGCTGATCTGTCTATGGAAGTAGCTTCTGCCTATGGCATGATCCAGCCAGGTGCGAGTGATACGTCCGCTGTACGTGCAACCTTCATTATTGACGACAAAGGTATTTTGCGTGCTATGGTTTATTACCCAATGACCAATGGTCGTTCTGTGGACGAATTTGTACGTCTGGTTGCGGCACTCCAAGCCAGTGACAATAACGGTATCGCAACGCCTGAAAACTGGCAGCCAGGTGACAAGGTGATTATACCTCCACCCGCCAGCGTTGCAGATGCTGAAAAACGTGTACAGGAAGGTTATGAATGTACTGACTGGTATTTTTGTAAGAAAGATCTATAAGTTGTCAAATTAACGAGCATTTATTGTTGCAGTCCTATCTCTTTACTAGTGGTGAGAGATGGGGCTGACTTAGATTTGAACACTATTTCTGCCTGGATTACTTCCACCTGAATACAGCTACACAGCCATCTATCATAATTTCCTGATCCCCCTCCGGGCAAGATGTATATTAGAGGCGAGCGGTATTGCATTGGATCTTAAGTCTGACACCTTAACTTGCAGTTAGCAGGGAGATCACGAGTTCAGGTTAAAGTAACTTCTTATATTTTTTATTTCTTTTTTTATAAGGCATTTCTATTATATTAAGTCGTGATTTCAATACGAACAACAGGTAACAGGAAACTGGATTAATGATGATGTTATATTTGTTATTTAATACAATATTTTCAATACTATAATAAATTCAATAGCTCAGGTTTATTATCTTTATGCAATTTAAATAATACAGCAACTACTCAGCGTAATTATATGCAAGATAGTAAGTATTTATTATTGATATTTAACAGTAGCGATGCTACGCACCTCTTACAGAGATGTATTTACATCACCAAAAATAATTAACAACCTACCGTCTCAACTATTTATTACACCAAGTAGTTACATAATATTAAATAATAATAATAATGGATAAGACAATTAGAAACACCACTAACTTTGCTCGGAGATTTAAAGCACAACAGATAAAGGAATTATATGATGCTGTATACTCCTCTGTTATTGCTTCTTTTTCAGTATCTATACTCATTTTCTATCTTTTTTTTGAAGATATACAGTCTGCATCAGGCTCGGCAAACTGGATATATTTAGTATGGGTCATTACTCTGTGCAGAGGTATCGATGGCTACCTGTACACCAATAATAAATACAATTTTCTAAATTGCAACAAACACTTATTACGCCTTGAAATTCTCACAACCCTTGGCGGTATCGGCTGGGGGTTAATTGTATGGAATTACTTTCACATCCTCAGCATGGAGCACCAGGTCTATTTGATGTTGATTATGGTGGGTGCTACCGCCTTTTCTACCACTACTTTATCCTATAGCCTTTCTATCGTTATCCCGTTTATGCTCACTGTGCTCTTGCCTTTAGAGATTAAACTATTAATGGAACAAACCAGTTTTCATACTGGTCTTGCCCTGTTAATGCTTTTTTATCTGGTCTTTCAGATCGCTGGCACTATACGTATCAACAAAAAATATCTGCTGAAAATTAGCTCACAAATTGAGTTTAAAATTAAGGAAAAGGAGTATCAAAATCTGCAATACGCAATTGACCAACACGGTATCCACAGTATCACGGATGTACAGGGTAATATCACCTATGCGAATGATCAGCTTATCAAAGTCAGCCAGTTTTCAGAGCCTGAGCTGCTGGGTAGTAATTATCGAATTATGCAGTCTGATGAACATTCAGCTACCTTCTGGAGAACGATGTGGGAAAACATTGTGCAAGGCAAAGTCTGGCGTGGCAAAGTTAGAAACAGGTCAAAAGATGGTAGTCATTTCTGGCTGGATACCACCATCGTCCCTTTTATGAATAATGAAGGGTACCCCTACCAGTATATTTCCATTAGCACTGATATCACCAAACTGAAAGTCCTTGAGCAACAACGTACCGATGAAAAAAATGATGCCCTGATACAGGCTAAAGTTGCACAAATTTTACAAAAACAAAAGAGCCTGAAAGAACGCATGAATGAAGTGCTTGAACTCCTGCAACAGGGTCTTGAAACACCCCCGGAGACACAGCAAGGAATTTTTCTGGTCAACAAAAAAACACAAAAACTGTTTTTCTATACCTCATATGGGGATGCACAGCCAATACTGCACAATAAGCATGCGTGTTTTGACAAGCTGTTATCCCTTTGTAATCAAGTGATAGGCAGCGGAGAAATATCCGTGTTAGCGCAGTGCCAGTCGCTGCGGATCAACCAGGGGTATTACATCATTCCATTAATGCATCACAGTAAAGTTCTAGGAATTCTCTTAATTAGCACCAGACCTGATCCCCAACCAACTGATACACGCCTGAACACCCTGCGCTATATAGGTAATCTGCTAGGCATGGCGGTAATTAATGAGCAGGTTAAAATCAATCTGGAAAAAGGACGTCAGTACGCTGAAGATGTTGCAAAAACCAAATCTGATTTTCTGGCAAATATGAGTCATGAAATTCGTACTCCCATGAATGGAGTACTCGGCATGTTAGGGCTGTTACAGGATATGTCGCTTGATGAACAGGCTCGAACTTATATTGAGACAGCACATGGCTCAGCGAATATGCTGCTAAATGTCATCAATGACA
>JALVFC010000123.1 GCA_027030285.1 Thiotrichaceae bacterium
AGAGTGAGGTCGAGCCACACAGGAGTATTTAAATGAAGATCATCTGTTGCAGTCAAGACGAATCACATCGCGTTACATTTTCATTAAATATCTGGTTACACCTGGTTATTCCAGCATTGCTGGTTGCAACACTCATGGGAATTCTGGTTTCAACCCAGAGCATGTTTAAATCCAGGCTGGTTCAAGTAGTCCAAAAGACGACAACTGTTGAGGAGAGTAAAGCCCCGGTTTCTGCTGATGATACCCATGATGTTCAAATTAACCTGCTCGCCAGAAGGCTTGGTATGCTGGAAGCCGAGAGCCTGAGATTAAATGCTTTCGGCGCACGGATAGTCAAGATGGCAAGACTGGATCCTGAAGAGTTCGCATTTGATGAATCACCGTCGGTTGGGGGTGCGCGTGGAGTAGACGAGAATGGAGCGGTTGATAATGATGCTGGCTATGGTATTTCTGTTGAAGCATTGATGCAGACTATCAATGATTTGGAAAAGCAGCTTATGGATCAGCGCAATCGCCTGGAAGGAGTGTTGCAAGTCATAAATGGACGTATCCTGGATAAAGAAGTCATGCCCGATGGTATGCCTGTAGAGAAAGGCTATATCTCATCACGTTTTGGCTTTCGTCGTGATCCTTTTACCGGAAAAAAGCGCATGCACAAGGGAATAGATTTTGCGTCAAGAAAAGGAACGCCTGTCAGTAGTGTAGCAGGCGGAGTAGTTCAATACGCTGGGAATAGAGGTGGTTATGGCAATGTTGTGGAAATTGATCACGGCGATGGCATTGTTACCCGGTATGGACATCTGAGTGTGATTGAAGCAAAAGTTGGACAGGTGGTAAAAAAAGGAGATCGTATTGCTCTCGTCGGCAGCACAGGCAGGTCAACGGGACCACACCTGCATCTGGAAGTCATTAAAAATGGTGTGCAACAAAACCCTGCAAGATATCTGGCTCGTCTTTCCGGTCACAAAAAAATGTAAGTGTCAGTTTCACAAGCAGGTCAGGGAAAACGATTCAAATAAATGTGTTATCTGTGACTGGCTTATAAATAAGTAAAACAAAATAAACAGGACGTGCGACTTCAGTTGCGATGTGCGCTCAGTTATTATTTTTCAGCCATGCATGTAATAGCACCATACATCATTAATCCTAAAACCACACCGAACCAACAGGCTGACAGTGAATATAAAAAAAGGAATAAAAAAATTGACATTAGTAAATTAGAGAATTATAATATACTCATATTGATTGAGAGATTGATCGATACTCCTCCATCCTCCTTTGGTGGTAATTGCACGATCCTTCGGGATCGTGCTTTTTTTTTGGCTTGATAAAAAAGAACTAAAGTATCTGTTGAATCGATATATTGCAGGTAAAACAAGGGACGCCATCCGACAAATGATGAACCAGATATCTTACCAGGCTGACTCTACAGCAAATGACTCACCAGAGTGATTGCAGTAATCAAATGTGATTAAATAACTAACAGCGACACATCCCTATGGCAAAAGCTGGCAACATTCGGAAATATTAAACATGTCTTACAAGATAAATGTAAATCTTGTCAAATAATCTCTTGAGTCTAAATCTGTATTCCAATAGAATACGCCGTCCTTAATATGATTAACTATATGTAACAGGTGTGAAGACATATCGTCTACGGCCTGTTCCATTCATGAGTGGAGTCTCGAAATGGGAACATTCAGTGCCAAAGCGGCAGAAGTAAAGCGCGACTGGTTCTTAATTGATGCCGATGGTAAAACATTGGGAAGGCTGGCCAGTGAAGTAGCGACTCGTCTACGTGGCAAGCATAAGCCAATTTATACGCCACACGTCGATACTGGCGATTACATTGTGATTATCAATGCTGAGAAAATCCGTGTTACCGGTAACAAAGCCAAAGACAAAATGTACTATAAGCACACTGGTTATATCGGTAATATGAAATCAATAAGCTTTGAAAAGCAAATTGCTAAAAAGCCTGAGCGTGTCATTGAACTTGCTGTTAAAGGCATGTTACCCAAAAATGCATTGGGACGTGAGATGTATAGAAAACTTAAAGTATATGCAGGTTCAGAGCACAAGCATGAAGCTCAGCAACCTCAGCTTCTGGAAATATAAGGTAAATCAGCATGGCAGACACACAATACTACGGAACAGGTCGTCGCAAATCTTCAACAGCGCGTGTTTTCATGAAGCCAGGTACTGGCAACATCACAATCAACAAAAAAACTCTCGAAGAATATTTTGGACGTGAAACAGCGCATATGATCCTGCGCCAGCCTCTGGATGTCACTGATACCAATGGTAAATTCGATATTATGGTCACTGTCAAAGGCGGCGGCGACAGTGGTCAGGCAGGTGCGATCCGTTTAGGTATCGCCAGAGCATTACTAAAATATGACGAGTCTCTACGAGGAGATCTGAAAAAAGAAGGTCTGCTGACTCGTGATGCACGTAAGGTTGAGCGTAAGAAAGTGGGACTGCACAAAGCTCGTCGTGCTACTCAGTTCTCTAAGCGTTAAGCAACTTACCCTCCTTCCCAATTCAAAAACCGTCATGGCACTGTGTCTGTGACGGTTTTTTTTATGTCTATGATCTGCCAATCGCTGCCGTATTGTCAATTGGCATGCAGCTACAGAGTGCTGATGGCAGTATCCATATTTCGGTAGTCACCTTATCAGAAGAACTTTTTGGAATGCTGATCCCAAAAAGACCGTACTTTTTGGAATTTCTATTTTTCGTCATTACCAAACCTTATTATTAAATCACTGCAATAGTTGCTGGCTGTGTATTGGATGCCTCATAAAATAACCATGAGCGAAGCAGCTCCTTGATACCTGATATGAAATGGGGCGTACTGATATAGCGTTGATCCAGTAACTTACTGTCTCTGCGGTTTCTCACGCTGAATAGTTACGATAAAGAAATAATAAATAGACTTGTTTGGAATTACATTTCCAAATAGTATGTACTTTTTGGAAATATTATTTCTTGGTCACTATGATACGTCGACAATTGCAGAAAAATATCACTGAAGACCTCTTTAAGGGAAAAGCTATTCTTCTTTTTGGTTCTCGACAAGTAGGCAAAACAACACTTATTGAGGAAATACTTTCAAACTACAAAAATCAAACACTTACATTTAGCGGTGATGATCCGGTTACCCAGCAGACTTTTTCTGACATCAATACAGCACAGTTGAAGCGACTGATTGGCGATAAAAAAATCATTTTTATTGATGAAGCACAACAAATAAAAAATATCGGTTTGGTTCTAAAGCTTATCATTGACCAGATAAAAAATGTGCAGGTTATCGCAACTGGATCATCTGCTTTTGAACTTGCGAATAAAACAAATGAGCCACTTACAGGAAGAAAATTTGAATATCAGCTATTTCCGATATCTTTTATTGAAATGACCAACCACAGCAGTTGGCTTGAGGAGAAAAGCCTTCTTAATGATCGTCTGATCTACGGATACTACCCTGAAATAGTAACAAGTTTGGATATCAGAAAGGCAGAGAGAGCACTACGGCTTCTTACTGAAAGCTATTTATACAAGGATATTCTTGCGTTGGAAGGTATTCATAAACCACAGTTACTCGATAAACTGATAAGAGCCTTGTCACTTCAGGTTGGGTCTGAAGTTTCTTATAATGAACTGGCTCAAATAACAGGCTCCACCCATCATACAGTAGAAAAATATATTGATATTCTGGAGAAAGCTTTTATTATTTTTCGGTTACCTTCCTATAGCAAAAACGTAAGAAACGAACTTAAGAAAAGCAAAAAAATATATTTCTATGACAATGGTATACGTAACGCTGTTATCGGTAATTTCAGCAATGTAGAGTCACGAACAGATATAGGAGCATTGTGGGAGAACTTTCTGGTTAGCGAGAGAAAAAAATATCTTGGTTATAAACAGGACTTTTCAATACGCTCATATTTTTGGAGAACAAAGAGGCAGCAGGAAATTGACTATATCGAGGAAAACTATAAAGGGTTACATGCCTGGGAATTCAAATGGAATACTCGAAACAAGAGAAAGATCAAATTTCCTGAAGCATTTTTGAAAGCATATCCTGACAGTAAAACAAGTGTTGTTTCACCCGATGATTTTGAAACTTTTATTGGGATGCCCT
>JALVFC010000124.1 GCA_027030285.1 Thiotrichaceae bacterium
ATTTATAATCACCACATCCCACAGAAAAACCTCGGTCACATAACGCCGGTTCAGGCACTCAAGGGCTGGCAGAAAAAACGACCAGAGTTATTCAAAAAGAAAGTTTACAATCTATCGAGACTTGACAGTTTTAAGCGTATTAAGTAGGAGAGGTGTATCGTTATGCTGAACAGCAACTTTACTTTTTTATTATAGTAAAGAATACGTGAAAATAATTCCAGAAGATTAGCTCAGTTAGGCTATTCTCAGAAACTCAGGAGAATTTACGCAAATTGGCGACAAACCGTTATAATGAGCGTATGAATATACCCTCGAATCATCATATGTCTCTTGTCCGGCAACTGCTTTGTGGGATTGCCTTGTTACTTTCCTTGCTACCTTTTGTTGCTTGTGCTAAGCAATCCACACATGGCAATAATGGTTTGCGTGAGGTGCAGGATTTTCGTCTGGTAGCAACAGAAATGCGACAGAAAAATCTGCCTCTTCTGGTTGAATTTCATGGTGAAGGTTGTC
The DNA here is from genome assembly GCA_027030285.1 of Thiotrichaceae bacterium. Lineage (GTDB taxonomy): Bacteria > Pseudomonadota > Gammaproteobacteria > Thiotrichales > Thiotrichaceae > HyVt-477. The sequence goes on from JALVFC010000124.1 coordinate 514, forward strand.
CTTATTGTCGTGCACTGGAAGAGGATTTTTTAATCCCCATGTTGCATGACCCAGCTTATGAGGAGAAAATTCTTATCCGTCAGGTGCAACTTGGTATTGATACAGAAATTGTTGATTTTCAGGGAAACAAAGTATCACCACATGAGTTCGCATCACGTTATGGTGCGTCTTTAACGCCAACGATGGTTTTTCTGGATACAGATGGCAAGGAAGTGGCGGGGAAGATTGTCGGGTTTAATACGCCTTCTCTGTTTGGTGGATATCTGGATGCAGAGATAGAAAAAGCCCTGACAAATGTCAGGGCAAAAGTGCCCTCGCAATAATGGGCGGGTTATGATCGCTGGTTATTAGCGTTCACGTACAAAACGGCGAATTTCTGCGACATGACGACGGCTGACTTCCAGTTGATCGGGAATCTGGTCGATCTTCACTTTGACGCGACCGATGTCGGTTTTCGCCAGACCAGTAATGCGGCTTTTCGCTACCAGCGCATTGCGGTGGATGCGGATGAAGCGGTCATTCAGGTCGCTTTCAAGTGACTTCAGTGATTCTTCAATAATCACTTCGCCTTTCTTGTATTTAACCGTCACATATTTTTGATCAGCCTGGAAATAATAAACGTCCTCAATAGGGATCAGTTCCAGGTTGCCACGCATACGTGCGCAAATGTGCTTGCGCTGGTTGCCTGATTCACTGGTTCTCTCCAGAATTTCGCTTCGTTGAACACGGTTTAAAGAGCGCGCTTGCGCAAGACTTTGTAATAATTGTTCTTGTCTTATAGGTTTCATTAAATACCCCGTTGCTTTAGTTGAAAATGCTTCTAATGCATATTCACCATATGCTGTGGTGAATATGACGGCTGGTGGCGAGTCCATGCCTGATAGATGTTTTGCTACTTCCAGTCCATCCATGACTGGCATGGAAATATCCAGCAAAACAAGTTCCGGTTGATGGCGTTCTACCATCATGAGTGCTTCTGCTCCGTTTTCAGCTTCTGCACAAATTCGATAATCGTCGTTTTCTTTTAACAATTTCTTGATGCGCTCTCGGGCGAGCTCTTCATCGTCAACAACTAAAATACTGATGCTCATATAGTTACTCCTTGGGTATGCGAAACGCGACACGATAGAGATGGTCCGTTTTTGTTATGCTTAATTTGGCCTTTTCTCCGTACGCGAGTTTTAAACGTTTGGTAAGGTTTTCCTGAGCGATATGGTTGCCTTTTGAGTGGGCAGTTGTACCTTCAGGGGGAATGGGATTGCTGACAGAGATGTCCAGGTAGTCGCCAGCGTCATACAGGCTGATGCCGAGTGTGCCACCGTCTTTTCTGGGTTGAATGCCGTGGTAAATGGCATTCTCAATGAGCGGTTGTAATAGCAGTGGTGGAATGCTCATGTCAAAAGGGAGTGAGTTGCGATCCATGTCCCACACCACTGATAAGCGCCTGCCAAGGCGCAATCCCTCAATGCGCAAGTAGCGGGTGGCGACATCCAGTTCTTCGTCCAGCGTGACCCGGTCACGGGTGTCCAGAGTGGAACGGAAGATATCTGCAAGATCCAGTAATGATTCTTCAGCGCGCTCCGGGTCAGTAGTGGTGAGCTGCGCAATGGAATTTAGGCTGTTAAACAGGAAGTGCGGACGCATCCGCGATTGCAGGGCGGAATATTTTGCATCTGAGTCAGTTTGCACATGCCTTTCCCAGTGATCCTGTAGATAGAAGTAGCGCAAGCCGACAGCAGTAATGACCAGACTCAGGATAATATTTCTAAGTACAAACAAGGTATCCCAGTACTGGATATGTTCTGGATCTGTATAAGTTCTTCCGGCAATGCCTAATATAGACGCCATCAGGGTGAACACGATAACAATGGCGATAACAATTGCAGCGGCGGTGAAGGAGTTAAAACGCTGCAAAAAGCGGCCAATCATGCAGGTAATAAGAGCTGACATAATGGCTACCCAGACCACAAATAATGTTGTTAGACCCAGTTTGATAAAGAAATCCTTGAAGGTATCAGCTGAAGCTAGTGCCAAAATAAATGATAGGGCTATTGTTGCTAGTAATAGCTGGAGCAAGGTGCGGGAAACGCAGAGGTTAGGTAAAAAACCGATAGTTTTTGAATGTGCCCTGGAATGTTTATTATTAGATATTGGCATTTTCAATGGTCAGTTTTGGCATCTTTTTGCTTATGGATACTATCCTCGGTGTTACTCGAATCGAATCTGGTTGAATCTTGTTCAAGTACTCGCGAATTGATCGTATTTAAGCCAAGCCATGTTCCTTATTTTATTGTTCTTGTTATTAAATGTTGGAGATGAGCATGTAAGATGCTAACTGATCAAACAACGAGATGTACTTTATCACTCGAATCCTGAATCAACGGTTAAGCTATTCCGATAAATGATTCTATTTTGATGACGAATGAAATTGGTGGTCGTTTTTCACAGATTAGCAAGTTGGTAAGCACCTCTAAAAATAAGATGCTCACAACTATTTGCTATGCTATGTTTGCCTCTTTTTCCAATACCTGTGAAGTCATGAGCAACAGTTATAAAAGCCACAATGCAGCTAATCCAGCAAACGATACAGACAACGCTACCAAACCCTGGGGTGGTCGTTTCAGTGAGTCAACCGATGCCTTTGTAGAGGAGTTCACTGCCTCTATTAACTTTGATCAGCGACTTTTCAAACATGACATTGCAGGCTCCAAAGCACATGCCGCCATGCTTGCCAAAGTAGGTTTGCTGAGCGAGCAGGAAAAGGCTGATATTCATCAGGGGCTGGATGCTATACAGGCTGAAGCAGAGCAGGGCGAGCTGGACTGGTCTGTAGCTTTGGAAGATGTACATATGAATATTGAAGCCAGGCTGACTGAGCGCATTGGTATCACTGGCAAGAAGCTGCATACCGGACGCTCACGCAATGACCAGGTGGCAACCGATATCCGTTTGTGGCTACGTGAACAGATTGATTTTGTTATGTCTGAAATAAGCCGTTTACAGACTGCGCTGGTTGATCTTGCGGAGCGTGAAGCTGATACCATTCTGCCTGGTTTCACCCATTTGCAGGTTGCCCAGCCCATCACTTTCGGGCATCACATGCTGGCGTGGTATGAAATGCTGGCAAGAGATTATGAGCGCTTGCAAGATTGCCGCAAGCGGGTAAATATTATGCCGCTGGGTGCAGCTGCACTGGCGGGCACGACCTATCCCATAGACAGAGCCTACACTGCTGAATTGCTGGGGTTTGAGCGTCCTGCAAATAATTCACTGGATGCGGTAAGTGACCGGGATTTTGCGATTGAATTTACCGCTGCTGCCAGCGTAATCATGATGCATCTGTCGCGTTTTTCTGAAGAGCTGGTGTTATGGGCATCGGCGCAGTTTAACTTTATTGATCTGCCTGATCGCTTCTGTACTGGTTCCTCCATTATGCCGCAGAAAAAGAACCCGGATGTGCCGGAGCTGGTGCGTGGTAAAAGTGGCCGGGTCATCGGTCATTTAACGTCGCTACTGATGCTAATGAAAGGGCAACCCCTGGCATATAACAAGGATAATCAGGAGGACAAAGAGCCGCTGTTTGATACAGTAGATACCTTGCTGGGAA
>JALVFC010000125.1 GCA_027030285.1 Thiotrichaceae bacterium
GAAAGTTACCCAAGGCATGCTTGCGCAGCATAAGGTTTTGTTGATGCAATAACTTGGTGGAAAGGGTTTTGGCAATAGTGGATGGGAATACGTTATGCCAGAACAATGTCATGCGCTCTACCAAAGGAGCTTTGGTTGTCAACAGGTGCTTAACCCACCAGTGCTGCAAAGCCTTGCCTTCTGTTTTGGCAATTCGCATGATCATTTTTTTGGTGCGCATATTCTTGCGCAAACTGACAATTTTACTCCAGGGAGACATAGGGGGAGGGGATGGCGGGGTAGAGTCACGCTGTTGCAAGATAAAGTCTACCGCCTGTGGCATGGGCATGCCCACGACCTTTTGAATAGTCGCCCACTCAGGGCCAAATCCAGTCCTGGATATTAAGTGTCTGGCTTCTACAAAGCCTAACTTGTCCATGTATTGTTATACCTCTGGTTACCTGTTTGTCAGGTAAAACTGAATCATATTGACTATCAAAGATCCAGCCAATAGTCATCAGAATAAAATTGTAGGAATTTACCAACGACTCCGATTGTAGCAACTTTTGAGTGAGGTAGTGGAAGATAGTTCCAGTTTTTTTATTTATGGTTATTATTAAATCAAAAGGCTGCCCATAATTAATATGGACAGCCAGCTATGCGAAATTTCCGGGCTAGTTGTCGCCAGCAAGGCTCATCATAAACTGCAAGATATACCAGAATAATAAACCAACGCTTGAGAATAGTGACAGGGCAGCAGCAACGTGCTGCTCACTATTATATTCGTGGATAATATTTGAAGTGCTGTACAACACGGAAGCAGCCGCAAACACAATCATCGCACCCGAGAACCAAGTCCCCAGACTAAAGCCAAATAGCATTGCTGCAACAATGATACCCAAGGCGATAAAGCCACCGATGGAAAGCACCCGACCGAGGAATGAAAAGTTAACCTTGCTGGTAAACGCAGTAAATGTCAGACCTGCAACCAGTGCGCCTGTTACCAAAGCAGCCTGACCCAGGATATCCGGTGCATAACGCTGCGCCATAAAGATCAGTGGCATAAAAATGATGGCCTCGGCAACAACAAACAAACCTAGACCCAGGTATTGCTTTTCACGCGAGATTGAGGAGTGCGCCCAGTTATTCGCCACGTAGGAAACACCCATGAAAGCAGCCAACACAATCAGCCAAGAAAATTTACTACCATTCAGCAGCCCCAGGAATTGCTGCGCAACACCACTTTGAATCAGGAAATATTCCAGCACAGCAAAGGCTGCAATCGCACCACCAAGATGCAAATAAGTACGGCGAATAAAACTCGTACGCTCCGACTCGGACGCATTTGCTACAACACGACCAGAGTTAATATCTAATTGTGACATTTAAAAACCTCTAAGAATAAAAAACAAACAGACTAAATAAGTATAGCGACAAAGCCCTTAAATTCAATATAATCCAGCTAGGGGAGCCTAAGAAGATATTATTGGACTTATAAGTGACATGGTAATATCAGCATCTAGCATTACCTCCTTTAGATCAACATTGACTCTTGCCTCCTGCGAATACTAGTTGTGATCAGAGACCACCTTGAGCAAATCACTTTATCAACAAATACCCAACTGCCGCACAACGGATCAATTTCGTTTCAAGCGTCGTTTGCAACAGCTTAAAAAAAAGCCATCTGCAAACCAACACAAGTCTTTACAGGCTGATATCCAAAAATCCATCTCCGCCAAGGAACAGCGCCAAAGCAACCTGCCCTCCCCTGATTATCCGCAAAACCTGCCTGTTTCAACACGCAAAAAAGAAATACTGAAAGCTATAGAACAACACCAGGTTGTTATCATCTGCGGTGAAACCGGCTCAGGAAAAACCACCCAGCTCCCTAAAATGTGCCTGGAACTGGGGCGTGGTATCAATGGACTGATTGGCCATACTCAGCCACGCCGCCTTGCTGCTCGCAGTGTAGCTGCCCGCATCAGCGAAGAATTAAAGTCGGAAACAGCCGTTGCCTACAAAATCCGCTTTCAGGATCGCACCCGCCCGGAAACCTATATCAAGCTGATGACAGATGGCATTCTGCTCGCTGAAATCCAGCAGGATCGCTATCTCAACCAGTATGACACACTGATTATTGATGAGGCACACGAACGCAGCCTCAATATCGACTTCCTGCTGGGCTATCTGAAGTGGTTACTGCCACGCCGCCCTGACCTGAAACTGATTATTACCTCAGCGACCATTGATCCGCAGCGTTTTGCCAAACACTTTACACAGGGCAAGCAAAAACCGCCGATTATTGAAGTCTCCGGGCGTACCTATCCGGTGGAAATTCGCTATCGCCCACTGCTGGATACTGAAAATGACATCGCCAAAGACCTGTATGACGGCATTGTGGATGCAGTAGATGAACTGCGCCATGAAAGCCGTGGCGACATCCTGATCTTTCTCTCCGGCGAACGGGAAATCCGGGACGCTGCAGAACTACTCAAAAAACAGAATTACCCGAATACCGAGATCCTCCCCCTGTTCTCCCGTCTCTCCAATCAGGAACAAAACCGTATTTTCAAGCCTCACCGTCAGCAGCATATTGTCCTTGCTACCAATGTTGCCGAAACCTCACTCACGGTTCCCGGCATTAAATACGTTATCGACACCGGACTGGCACGTATCTCACGCTACTCCTGGCGCTCGCGCATTCAGCGTCTTCCCATCGAAAAAATCTCCCAGGCATCTGCCAACCAACGCTCCGGACGGTGTGGACGCACCAGCAACGGCATCGCCATTCGGCTGTACGCCGAAGACGACTTTCTGGCACGCAAGGAGTTTACCGAGCCGGAAATCCTGCGCACCAATCTGGCATCCGTCATCCTGCAAATGACCACCTTGCGGCTGGGTGCAATTGAGGATTTTCCCTTTATTGAACCGCCGGACAAGCGTCTGATTCGTGATGGCTTCAAGCTGCTGTTTGAACTGCATGCCGTGAGTGAGCACCACCAGCTAACACCAACCGGACGGCAACTGGCACGCATCCCCATTGATCCACAATTGGCGCGCATGCTGCTGGAAGCCGAGAAACTGGGTGCACTGCGTGAAGTGTTGATCATTGTCAGCGCCCTGTCCATACAAGACCCACGGGAAC
>JALVFC010000126.1 GCA_027030285.1 Thiotrichaceae bacterium
GATAAGCCAGGACCATTGCCAATTGGTGTGTCTATGACTCGTGAGCTTGAAAAAGTGACTAATACTGAAAAGCTTCACGGGAATCAGCAACAGCGAGTTGTTGTTGTTGGCGATAGTGATTTCATGCTCAATGCCTTTGTGGGGCAAGTCGGCAATATGGATTTGTCCACAGCAATTTTTAACTGGCTGGTTGCCGATGATGATCTTGTTGTTATCAAGGCGAAAGTTGCGCCAGATACCCGTCTGGATCTGAAACCAGCGTGGCTCTACAGTCTGGGAATGTTGTTCCTGATTATTCTACCGTTGCTATTCATTACTGTGGGACTAATTATCTGGTACCGAAGGAGAAAACGCTGATGCTGTCTGTACGCCTTTGGGTAAACCTGTTGCTACTGGTAGTCGGTGCGGCGCTGGCATATATCATCTGGTATCAGCCACAGCAGAAAGCTGCTACTCAACGGTTATTTCATACCGCAGGCTACCAGGCAAACGATATTTACATCCAGCGCACTGGCAAGAAGGATATTCGACTTCGCAAGGAGCATGACAAATGGCGGTTGACAGAACCGGCTATCGCGGCAGTGAATCAGGACAGAGTAAAGCATTTGTTGACTATCCTTCAGGAGCCAATCATTGCTACCTATGATCCAGCAGGCAAAGATTTGTCAGCATTTGGACTAAATCCGGGGAAAATAAAATTAACCATTAATGCCGAAGAAGCCACCTTTGGTTCAACCAACCCTGTTACCTTAAACCGCTATATACTAAAGAACAACAAGATTTATACCATCCGGGAAATTGTTTATGGTGTTTTAGGAACCAGTATCACGGCAATTTTGGCTCATCGTTTGTTGCCAGAGGATTATAAAGTGGTTAAAGTTGATGCACCGGAGCTTTTTGCCAAAATACCTTTTTACCTGTGGAATCAAATAGAAGCCAGTGGTTTGGCAGATATGACTGGAAAAGAAACTATTATTGCCAAAATACAACTAAGCATTCAGCCAATAGCATCAGAGAGTAATGATTTGGTACTTGAGAGCCAGCGTAGCCAGCAAATAGAGTTAGGTATTCTGGCATTAAAGCCACAACTGGTTCTGGGCAGGTTAGATCTGAATGTGAAATACACGTTTAACCGTGAAGTAATGAAGACATTGGGTGGGCTGCTTCCTTGATAAACCACTGATTAAGGTTGCATGCTTGCCCTGATCATTCCCGGAGAATTAATCCTGACAGGCATAGAAGCATGCAAACAACAAGCAAACAATTGTCACAACCAATCCTGCGAACAGATATCAGCGGTATGCCGCTAGAGTGGATACATTATCAGCTAGCCGTCAAGCTGTATCATGCTGATCAGGTTGCCTATAGCTGTGGTACACCTATGCTTACATTGCATGGGGGCTTTAATGCCAAAACAGGTAAGAGGAGTGTCATTGAAGTTTCATCCATCATTGCCACTCATGGAACACATCAAGGCTTGTACGAAAACTTTGTCCCGGCATTAAACAACCCGACTTTATTTCGGCGTGATGCCAATTTATGTATGTATTGTGGTGAATACTACAAGGATTACGAGCTTTCCAGAGATCATGTTATCCCACTGGTGCAGGGCGGCAGGGATGTCTGGACAAATGTGGTTGCAGCCTGCAAACGTTGCAATAATTTAAAAGGCGGAAGAACACCCGAGCAGGCAAATATGCGCTTGATTGCCGTGCCGTTCCAGCCAACATATGTCGAGTACGTTTTCCTGAAAGGGAAGTCGATACTAGCTGACCAAATGGAATTTTTGAGCGCGCATTTCCCTAAAAGCAGTCCCTTTCTGAAGCGCTGATCTCGATAATGAGAATGGATAATAAAACCACGGAGGACACAAGTCCTCCGTGATTGATCTTGTCTGGCAGTGACTTACCTGGCTTGACTAAACGTATCGCACTTTTTCAGGCTGCCATATTTCATGCCTACCTTGAACCAATAGGTACGATCTGCTGAAGAACCATGTGTAAAGGCGTCCGGATTGACACGCTGCCCCGCCTGACGCTGCATCCTGTCGTCTCCGATGCTGGCAGCAGCACGAATGCCTTCTTCGATATCACCTCTTTCCAGAATATCTTTCTGCTTCTCGTAGTTATGTATCCAGATACCAGCGTAACAATCTGCCTGTAGCTCTGTAAGTGTAGACAGCCTGTTTGCCTGGGTTCGACTGACCTGGCGTTGCAGGTTCTGGATTTTCATAGAGATACCCTGCAGGTTTTGAATGTGGTGTCCCACCTCGTGGGCAATCACATAGGCACGCGCAAAATCACCACTAGCGCCCATGTGGTTCAGCTCACGGAAAAAACCCAAATCAATATAGACCTTGTGGTCACCAGGACAATAGAAAGGACCTGTTGCAGCACTGGTCATGCCACAGGCTGACTGAACATAATCGTTAAAAAGGACCAGTTTTGGTGCTTCATACTGATAACCTGCTTTTCTAAAGACGTCACCCCAGGCATCTTCGGTACTACCAAGAATAACTGAAACAAAATCAGCATTTTCATCATTAGCACGAGCACTTCCCCCGCTACCTGACGGGATGGTGGTTGGAGGTACAGAGCCATTACTCCCCAAACCTATAAGGTTAAGTGGGTTTTTTCCAAATAGCAGGAACAACCCCAGAATGATCAATAGTATAAAACCACCGCCTATCGGTCTGCTTCTACGCATACCTCTGCGACCTCTACGGTCTTCGATATTGCTGCTTCTGCGTTTGTCTCTCCAGCGCATGGATACTCCTTTACCAAGGTTGTAAATGTTGCTTCAATAATAGGATAAATTACATGCTGTAGTGAAGAAAAATAACAATTAGCATTCAGGACTAGGACTGAATAAAATCTCCCGAGTGGTAACTACTCAGCGTGACAAGTGTCGCATCCGGTAAGTTATTGATTATTAGGGTGTTGTAAATATATCCCGGTAAGCTTTACGGCAGCATTTATGCTGCCGTAAAGCATTAATAATCAATAGTATACTGCCTTTCGCATAATTGCGCTGAGTAGTTTCATCGATTGATAGAACAGGTAATTCAGCTTCGAGAACTGCTCATGACTAATTAGGGACTTCTTAAACCTCCAAACAGCACTTCAAGTATAACGTAGTTGCTGTCAACGCAAGCCTGTAGAAAACGTCAGAACTGATATATAAGTGGATAATCGGTTGAACTGATATCTCAGTGATATGTGTTTTCATGTAGGCTGCGTAAAATATGGACATATTTGCTCTAGAATTAATTGAGTCGTTGACTATAATCACAGCAATCTAATCACCAGAAACAGAAACCAATCGACTTGCTGTTCGTGAGTCGTTGTTTCAGGGGCTAAGGAGCTGACACTGAATTCTACAGCAGATATGGATGCTTTCCTGAAAAGCGTGGAGAGGCGTGCTTATGTCATGGCGCGATTCGCTACCAGTCAGGAACAGGAAGCTTTGGATATTGTTCAAGATGCTATGTTCAAGTTGGTGCAGAAATATTCTCATTTGCATAAAGACGAATGGCCGAAATATTTTTATCGGATACTGCATAACAAGATAAACGATTGGTATCGCAGAGAGAATGTACGTAACCGGTGGCGAGTTTTTTTTGACCGAAAGTCTGAAAGCGATGGCTTTAAGATAGAAGACAACGTATCACAAACCTGTTACAGGGAGCCAGGACGTACATTGATTGGCGAACAAGATAGTAATGATTTACTTGCCGCCGTTGCTGGCTTGCCGCTTCGTCAGCAGCAAGCCTTAATATTGCGGCTGTGGGAAGGCTTCTCTGTTGCCGAAACTGCAAGAATCATGCGCTGTTCTGAGGGGAGCGTGAAGACGCATTATTCGCGAGCAGTACACAGGTTGCGTGAAGAACTCGAAAAACCTTATGTTGGTCTGGTGTTTTAAAGGGACTTTTGCACCGACCAGCTTTTATATCGTTATACCAGAAGGCTGTCAGAGAAATAGGAAGTATGGAGAGAATCTTAATTCCCAGATAAGCTCCTAGGAGCTTGTCCGAGAACTAAGTTTCTTAAAATTTTAATCAACATATAGTGGTCATTGTGCTAAAAAAA
>JALVFC010000127.1 GCA_027030285.1 Thiotrichaceae bacterium
CTGAAATACCCAGACTTCCTGTTTTGGTAACGGCGGTTGAGGCGCTGGCAGTGTTAATTCATTTACCATTTCGGCGCGATAGGAGAGCAGGTTGATCTCCCAGTTTCCGGGGCGTACTTGTACCTGCAAATCGCCTTGCTGGTTGATGCGTGCAGGTAATGTGCTTTTCAGCTGTAACGGGGTAAAGCCCGCGAGTTGCAAACCTGGAAATAATACATCGCGGGAGCGACCTGCGGCATGCAGGATAAGCCGTGTTTGTATCTGCATGGGGTGGCTGTCCTGTATTTTCCGGTACACTTGCACGTCCAGTGCATCCTGTGTATCCGTTTCCCGTGAGGCTCGATCCAGCCAGAGCTGTCCTTGCTGGTTGATTCTTGGTGAGTCGATCAAGATACCATTGCGTGAGATTTGAATAAGTCCGGTATTGGGCGGGATGGTCAGCGACTCGGGGATACTGTCCCACTGGAAACCGCCGCTAATCTCGTGTTCTCCCGGTGGCAGTTTGACGGCGGGAAAGCCATTGTGATTGACGACTACGGCGGCGATACTGTCTACTTCGACATCGTGTGGCCATTGTTGTGCATTGCCGGGCAGACGCACCCAGCTTGCTATCTGTACCTGCCAGTGCTGGCTGAATTGCCCCTGGTTATCGTCCAGTTCCAGCTTTAGGGCGGCAGGCCAGGCGCAGTAGCGTTCTTCCCTGTTATAGGCATGTGGACAGTTGTGTTGCTCTTCGCCATAGAGTACCCAATCCACCCAGGGCTTTAGTGGCTCGGGCACTTGCGCTTTAGGCAGTGTTTTGGCGTGTAGTGTGCCCAGGGTTAGCAATAAGCCCAGTGTGAGAGTTTTTATGAGTGTTTTCATTATGATGTCCTGAGTTGTCTATCCCCTGCCCTATCTGGCTGGTCAGTACCCGAGACAATCGGGGCACTGCTGTCCAGTGCCTTCCCACATTGCATGCAGGCTACTGCCATTTACGATTACTTATTCCTTGAGCAATTTGCGTATTACCACGACGATTGCATCCATACTCACATCATGGGGGAGAAATTCTCGTATTTTACCTTTCTTGTCCAATACATAGATGAATGAGGTGTGATCCATCAGATAGCCTGTTGCGTTTGAGCCTTCTGCCTTGCGGTATACCACATCATAGCGTTTGGCGATGTCGTCAATCTGTGCCTTGCTGCCCGTCATACCAAGTATCTTTGGGTGGAAGAATTTTGTGTATTCTGCCAGTTTTTCGGGGGTGTCCCGCTCAGGGTCTACGCTGATCATGATGCCTTGTACCTGTTCCAGCTCTGCGGGTGTGAGCTTTTTAAAGGCACCGGCGATTCTGGATAATGAGGTTGGACACACATCGGGGCAGAAGGTATATCCAAAGTATAGCAGGGCAATTTTGCCTTTCATGTCGGTCAGGCTTATTTTTCCACTACTGCTTTGCAGGGTGAAGTCACCACCGGGCGGATCGACATACACGCCAGATTTGGGTTGTGGTTTCCAGAAATAATTGCCAACAATAAGCCCCAGAAGGAGCGCAATGATTGCAATCGGGATAATAACTTTATTCATAACAGTCTGTTAGTTAGCTTTGTTGATTGTATAAAAGGGAAATATTGCCAGTTTCATGCCTGCTTTGGTGTGCAGAAAAACCTGTGCTTCCCACTCCATGCGCCTTTGGGTGCAAATAGAAAGTACACCTGTTCCCTGAAAAAAGTCGGTACTTTTCCTGCTTAGTTTACTGCGATTGAAACCCATATCCATATTGGTGCCGACAAAATCTATATCAACGCGCTGAATGTCCTGACCTGATGATAACTGTACGGAAAGCTGTAGCGTTTTCAACAGAGGAATGGGGCGCGGGGAGAGGTTTAGGGTAACTGTCTGCCCATCATCAAAGCGGGCGGTACACGCGGCTTGTTCAAGGTGGCAGGATTGCTGGAGTGTTGCGCGGGTGATGGCTACGGAGAGGGCACGCTGGCGCAGATATTTTTGTCCGCTCAGGGCGAGTAGAACCAGTGCTAGGATGGCGACGATCCACCAGAGGTTTTTTACTGTCATGGTGTTGGTTTGTTCATGGCTGATTTGGTTCTTTTTCCCTCTACCCCCTCCCTGGCCCTCCCCCTGCAAGGGGGAGGGGGCTTATCAGTGCCAAGCCTCCACCTGCGAGGGGGCACCATATGTGCATGTTTCATGGTGCGCCTCCTTCGTCGGCACACCCCACGCATGAATACTTTTATTGTCTCCAGGGGAGTTTTATTGGTTATTAACCCTCCTAACTGAATCAGGTTTATTTTGGCGTAATCATTTTTACTTCCGGCTCGATGTTCTGCGTTGAGTTATCTTCAAACAGCAGTTGTATGGCTACCTTGTCGCCTGGCTTCAGGTTTTTTTTCAGTCCGATTAGCATGACATGATAACCACCGGGTTCCAGTGCTGCATTGCCGTTTGCCGGGATTTCAATTTTCTCGACCTGACGCATGGTCATCATGCCGTTTTCGTGTTTATGTTCGTGTAGTTCTATCGCTTCACTGACTGTGCCTTTTGCTGCCAGCAGGGCATGTTGGGTAGCGGAGTGATTGTCCAATGTCATAAACATGGCGGTCACTTTCTGCCCTGGTGGCATGGCTCGGATGTAGGCATCCTTGACGCTAATGACCTGGGCAGCAGGTAGCTTGCTGCTGCTATCTCCACAGGAAACCAGTCCGGGGAGTAATGCCAAAATAGCGATGAAGGCTATTAATTTGCTGGCAGATCCATTCATTAAAAATCATCCGTGCTGGTAAACAGTCCCACGCGCAAATCTTTTGCGGTGTAAATTTCCTTGCCATCTACTTCCATGCTGGCATCTGCTATGCCCATCACCAGGCGGCGTAAAATTACCCTTTTCATATCGACGCGGTAGGTTACTTTTTTGGCTGTTGGTAGAACCTGTCCAGTAAATTTTACTTCTCCAGCCCCAAGTGCACGCCCCTTTCCTTTGCCGCCTACCCAGCCCAGGTAGAAGCCAACAATTTGCCACATGGCATCCAGTCCAAGGCAACCTGGCATAACAGGATCAGAGGGGAAGTGACACTCAAAGAACCATAAATCCGGATTGATATCCAGCTCGGCAATTACGCTGCCTTTGCCATGTGGACCGTCACTATCATTGATATGCGTGATACGATCCATCATCAGCATATTGCCAACAGGCAGGCGAGCATTGCCTTCACCAAACATTTCTCCATAACCACATTGCAGGAGTTCTTCTCGCGTAAATGAGCTTTGTTTTGTCATATTTTTATTTCTTTGTTAATGAGTTTGTTAATTCGCTATCGCCGAATATTGTACGCTTCCTGTCTGTTTACCGATAGGCAAAATGCAGTAGTAAGCCTAAAAAAACGCTCATGCCTACCCAGTTATTATTTAAAAAGGCACGCAGACCATTGACGGATCCAGACTGAGCCAGCAGGTACTGCTGGTATACCATAAACACGGCAGCAACCAATAATGTTGCGTAATAAACCACACTAAAGTTATTCAAACTACCGATAGACACCAGAATCAGTAAAGTCAGCACTTGCAGGCTACCTATGATCAGACGATTATGGTTGCCAAATAAAATAGCCGTGGACTTTACGCCAATCTGTAAATCATCCTCTTTATCTGTCAGGGCATACATGGTGTCATAGGCGACTGTCCACAGAATATTGGCGATAAAAATCAACCAGCCCGTGAGTGATGGCAGTTGCCCCGTCACCGCGCTATACGCCATAGGAACTGACCAGCCAAAGGCAAACCCTAAATGTACTTGTGGCAAGAAATGAAAACGCTTCATAAAGGGGTAGGAAGCTGCCAGCAGAATGGCAACTACTGAAAGCAGTATTGTTGTTTTATTCAATTGCAGCACCAGCAACAAGGCTGCCAGAGCGAGCAGGGCAAACAAAAGCAATGCCTCTTTGGTGGATACTTTACCAGTGGCTAAAGGGCGATCTTTGGTGCGCGCTACCTTGCCGTCAAAATCCCGATCAGCATAATCATTGATGACGCAGCCAGCGGAGCGCATGAGTATTACACCTGATACAAAAATCAGCAGAACCTTA
>JALVFC010000128.1 GCA_027030285.1 Thiotrichaceae bacterium
ACTGGAAGCCCGTGTCCCCATGCTGGATATTAAACTGGTTGCCTATATCGAATCACTGCCATTGTCTTATCGGCTGGCATTGTCACGCAGCAAAATTGTGCATAAACGCATGGCAGAGAGCTATCTGCCTTCCAGCATTGTGCATCGCAAGAAAAAAGGCTTCCAGGTTCCATTTGGCACCTGGTCCAGAGGCATCTGGAAAGACTGGATAGCGGCTATTCTGCTCGATCGCAATGCAGCGCATTTTTCTGCACTCGATTATGCCACGGTGCAGAAACTCTGGAATCAGCACCAGGCTAACAAGCCGGATCGCAGTCGGCAGATATTTGCCTTGTTGATGCTTGCCGTATGGTGGCAGCAGCAGGCGATGGGCTAGAGAGCAGCCCCGTAACGAGATGGATCTCATTAGAGGCGTGCAAGTATTTAGTAAAAGTTTCAATTGGGTGTGCCGACGGAGGAGGCGCACCCTGCACAAGAATACATGCACAGCCTTATTACCTTACCCCTTTTATATTTTTCCCCAAAAAGTGTGATTAACACAAGGAAGTCATCATGATTAACCTGTTTGGAACACATATGCATACGCTAACCATGCAAGAAACGGTCAGCACCATTAATAAACGTATTAACAACAAAATCTTCACCCAGCATGTGGTGGTTAATGTTGCCAAAATTGTCAACATGCAGCGCGATGCTGTATTGCGAGAGTCTGTTAACAGCAGCGATATTATCAATATTGACGGCATGGGACTGCTATGGGGTGCCCGCCTGTTTAGCAAGGAAGTCACCGAGCGTGTTTCAGGTATCGACCTGTTCTACGAACTACTGAAAAGCGCACAACAAACAGGCAAAAGAGTCTTTCTGCTTGGCGCTACCCCAAAAGTACTGGGTAAGACACTCATTAATCTGAAAAAACAATATCCTCATCTGAATATCACCGGTGTTCAGCATGGTTACTTCCAGGAGAATGAGGAAGCTGAAATTGCCCAACGCATCCACGACTCTGGTGCAGAACTCCTTTTTGTTGCCATGAGTTCACCGAAAAAGGAAAACTTTATCAACCGCTGGAAAAATCACTTTGGTGTCAGCTTTGTCATGGGTGTAGGCGGTACCTTCGATATCGTTGCTGGCAAGACCCAACGCGCACCAGTATGGATGCAAAAGGCAGGACTGGAATGGTTCTACCGCGTGATGCAGGAGCCTACCCGACTCTGGAAGCGATATCTTTACACCAATAGCAAATTTGCCTGGATGCTGTTACGCGGTGGTTTTGACAGGCAATTCAGAATACATGGCTCTCGTCGAATAAAACGCCGCCATTTATCTCAAATAAAAGGAAATTCTGAATAGAAACACTCCCCATGATCAATATCCTGTATATCGTTCAGGCTATTGTTTTCCTATAATATTATTACCAAGTCACAAGCTATGATTATTTACAACCCGGATAATGACGCCGCTGCTGGTGCAGGAAAAAGCCTGGATATTTACAGACCCTCTGCGGTTAATACGCAGAGCACAAATCAGGCAATAATAATCCCATCCAGCACCGGCTCGACAAACACTGCATCATTTGACCTTTTCAAAATCCTCTCCACCCTGCTACACAGAAAGTGGACAGTCATCGGTATAACATTGCTATTTGCTGCATTGGCTCTGTTAATCAGTTTTATTATCAAGCCTGTATACCGAGCCAGTGCCACTGTGGAGATTGCCAGAAAACCGTATCAGGTGGTGGAGTTTGGCACAGTAGTACGAGCCGATGAAGATAATGAGTTCTACAGCACCCAATACGGTTTGCTGAAAAGCCCGACCCTGGCAGGCAAAGTCATTAAAAAACTCAAACTGACAGCTACCCAGCTCAACACCACCCGCACCAAAGACCCTAAAAAGATTCTGAAAAAAAAGACCATAGAAGAGTTGTTTTTGTCACATTTAATGATCACCCCCATACCACAAAGCCGGCTGGTTAATATATCCTTTGAAAACAATGATCCGAAACTCGCCACCAAAATCACCAATACACTGGTGGAGAGTTATATCCTGTCCAATATGGAAAAAAAGCGCAGTGCAACTTCCTACACACGGGACTATCTGGAGAAGAGGGTGCATGAAGCCAAGCGCAAACTGGAGACCTCCGAACTGAAGTTAAATGACTATGCCAGCCAGAACAACATTATCAAATTTGACGAAGACCAAAAGGTCAAATTAGCAGCACTGAAGAAACTGGAAGAAATGTTAGCCGAAGCTGACGGCAGACGAGTCGAAGCACAAAGTAGCAACCAGCAGGCGCAATCCTCACCGGACGTGCTGGCAGAGGCTTTCAGAAGCAGTAGCGTACTGCAAACTTTACGATTATCCAAAGCACAACTTGAAGCGGAGTATCAGGAAAAGCTGCAAACCTTCAAGCCTTCATACCCCGGCATGTTACAGCTCAAAAAGCGTATCAATCAGCTCACCAGCGATATTGCCGCCGAAAAGAAAATTCTTGTGCGCCAAACCCGTACTTCAGCTGGCAACCGCTATAAAACATCTACCCGTGAAGTGAAAAAACTGACGCAGAAAATTACCAACCTGCAAAACGAACTCATGCAGATACAAAACAAAACCGTTGAATTCAACAATATCAAACGCGAAGTATCCAGCAATCAACACCTCTACAACACACTGTTGAAACGCCTGAACGAAGTCACAGTGGCTAGCGATGCAGCTGTCAATAACATCTCCGTAATTAGCCAGGCGTACATCCCCAAGAAAAAGATCAAACCCAAACGTGCATTGAATCTGGCGGCAGGAACGCTACTAGGCTTGTTCACTGGCTCGTTACTGGCACTGTTTCTGGAACTAACCAGAGGCAAAATTCGCAATGAAAATGATATTAAGCAGCTATCACACTTGCCCCTGTTAGGTAGTATTCCAACAATCAAAAGCACTTCAAAAAAAGGCACATTGCTATTTACCAATCGCTCCGCCCTTACCGAAGCCTTTCGCACTTTGAGAACCAATTTAACCTATGCAGTGGGCAATAACCCACCAGAATCAATACTGATTACCAGTTCGGCGGAAAATGAAGGCAAATCGACAACTGCCCTGAACCTCGCAACAGCCTATGCACGCATGGGGAAAAACGTCCTGCTCATTGATGGAGATATGCGCAAACCATCTATAGGCGAGGAATATTTTCATGCAAAAAACAAATTAGGACTCACGGATTATTTAAAAAATAAAGCCAGTCTAATCGATATCACCAAGTCAACAGACATGCCACGGCTGTATATTATTCCAGTGGGTAGCATACCCAGCAATCCTGTTGAGCTGCTTGCTACCAACAGGATGGCAAGACTGGTTTCGCTTTCCGAGAAAAAGTTTGACATGGTTATTATAGACTCACCACCCGTCCTTGATATCTCTGACTCCATCATTCTGTCAAGCATGGTAGACGCGACCATTCTTGTCGTAAAAATGAATAACAGCCTGATCTCGGACGTTGCGCATTCACTGGAAAGACTTCAGCACAATTACAGCAGCCTGCTAGGTGTCATAGCAACCCACACCAAAGCCAAATATCGTGACTATGGCACAAACACAGGCAAATCACGTTACGCCGGTCTGTCACTATCTGCATAAGCATGTTGCCAAATCTTATCTACCCCACAAACTAGTACAGCGTTCAGCAATTACGACTAACAATCTGGCGATCTAAATCCTTGATAACATCGTTATCACTCCTCCCCATAGTCCTGCCATGACTCGTCATGATGCCTTGTTCTCAAGGATTTATCCTCGCCAGAGTTATTCGCCTTAATTACTGAATGCTGTACTAGTCCGGATGCAATCCGGGGAATACTACCAAGCCCTTATCCAAGAACCCCACACCATGAAAAAAAGAATCCTTTTTGTATTCGGCACACGTCCTGAAGCCATAAAAATGGCAACCGTTATCAAGACACTTCAGGAAGACAAGGCATTTGAGGTCAAGGTCTGTGTCACAGCACAACATCGGGAAATGCTGGATCAGGTGCTCAGACTCTTCTCAATCGTCCCGGATTATGACCTGGATATCATGAAACCTGGGCAGGATTTAAGTGATATTACTGCAGAAGTTATCCTGGGTTTGCGTGCAGTGCTCGCCGACTATCAACCCCATCATGTACTGGTACACGGTGATACCACAACTACCCTGGCTGCCAGCCTTGCCAGCTACTACGCGCAGATTCCAGTCTGTCATGTTGAAGCCGGGCTGCGTACAGATGATATTTATTCACCCTGGCCTGAAGAAATGAACAGAAGGCTAACCAGCAGAGTAACAGATATCCACTTCGCCCCCACCGAGTGGGCAAAAGAAAACCTGTTAAAAGAAGGCGTCCAGAAAGAAAAAATCACTGTCACTGGCAATACAGTTATTGATGCTCTGCTCTGGGTATCTGAAAAAATAGAGAAAGAAGCTTCCCTGTCATCTGCACTGGAAAAGAAATTTCCTTTTGTGGCACATGCAAAAGAACTGGACGAGAAAATAATTCTCGTCACAGGGCATCGGCGGGAAAATTTTGGCAAGTCCTTTGAAGATATTTGTCACGCCCTGCTGGAAATCGCCAATGACGGCGGTGTACAAATCATTTATCCCGTCCACCTGAATCCCAATGTGCAACAACCAGTGTATGACATTCTGGGCAATCACTCACGCATTCACCTGATTGATCCTGTAGGTTATTTGCCATTTGTCTACCTGATGAACCAGTCACACATCATTATCACCGACTCGGGTGGCATCCAGGAAGAAGCCCCCTCACTGGGCAAACCCGTACTGGTCATGCGTAACACCACCGAACGCCCTGAGGCCATTCGCGCCAAAACCGCACAGCTGGTAGGCACCGATCCGGAGACGATTATTCGTGAAACCAGGCGCTTGCTTTATGACCCGGTGCACTATCTGAAAATCAGTTTTACACACAACCCTTACGGCGATGGGGACGCCAGTCAACGTATTATGGAGAGACTTAGACATGCTTAACACGAAGTTTAAAACCGTAGCCATGATCGGCATGGGCTACATTGGATTGCCAAGTGCCGCACTGATGGCAGCAAACGGCATTCAGGTCATTGGTGTGGATGTCAATCAAAAAGCCGTGGACACCATTAACCAGGGAAAAATTCACATTGTCGAACCCGGACTGGAAGCCTTGGTAAAACAGGTTGTTTCCTCCGGCAAGCTACGGGCAACGACCCAGGCAGAAGCTGCAGATGCTTTTCTGATTGCCGTACCAACCCCATTTAAAGGCAACCATCAACCTGACCTTTCCTTTATCAAATCCGCAGCCCTGGCGATAGCTCCTGTGCTGAAGCCCGACAATCTGATCATTCTGGAATCTACCAGCCCGGTGGGAACCACAAACAAACTGGCGACATGGTTAGCCGATGCAAGACCTGATTTAGACTTTACTGGCGAACAGGCTGATATTCATATTGCCTACTGCCCTGAAAGAGTCCTTCCCGGACAAATACTCAAGGAACTGGTCAATAATGACCGGATTGTCGGCGGCCTAAACCCGCAAAGTACCAAAGCTGCCGTTGACCTGTATAGTCAGTTTGTCAAAGGCAAGTGCTTGATGACCAATGCCCGTACAGCAGAAATGGCAAAACTGACCGAAAACTCATTCCGGGATGTCAATATTGCTTTTGCCAATGAGCTTTCACTGATCTGTGATGAACAGGATATCAATGTCTGGGAACTCATTGAGCTTGCCAATTATCATCCGCGTGTGAATATTCTTCAGCCCGGGCCGGGAGTTGGTGGGCATTGTATTGCCGTCGATCCCTGGTTTATCGTGGATTCAACACCACAGCAAAGCCTACTTATCAAACAGGCAAGAGAAGTGAATGACGGCAAGCCAGACTGGGTGATTGACAAGGTCAAACAGGCTGTTCGCCATATCAAAAACCCGATCATCGGCTGCCTGGGACTGGCGTTTAAACCCGATGTAGATGATTTGCGAGAATCACCATCACTGGCAATTGCAAAACGCCTGCAACAACAAATCAGCGGTACCGTCATCGCCGCAGAACCCAATATACTTGACTATGACGGTTTACAGATCCTGCCCTATCAACAGGTAGTGGAGCAGGCTGATATCCTGCTGATACTGGTAAAACATAAAGAGTTTTATGATTTACACCAACTTATCCCCAAAAACACCATTGTTATTGATACCTGCGGCATCTTTAGCACCAGAACATTGCCCATAGAGTCACCGATTCATGCCACCACTGAGCGCTCTGAGACAGCCGCGACGCGGGCGATGGGTGGACATTACAGTTAAATAGCTTGTCTGCGAACAGACCAGGCTGTTCAATGCAACCGGAAGTGGGATTTAGAGACCCCAATAGACACGCTATGGTGGTTTACCATGCAACAGATCCAGAAAGTGCGCACCAATAGAGTTTTCTTCAGTTTCCAGATCAATGCGTTGACCCGTTTGACTAAAGTGATACCAGTACAGCAGCATAGAACCAAGACTGGCAATCAGCTGATCAATGACAGCACGGGCATGATTGGCACTGTGCAAATCTTGATCCACCTGGCAGGCTCCCAGTGCGGAACAGGCAGTGCGCATAACATCCATGGGATGTGTGGTCGCGGGGATTTGTTCCAGTATTTTTTTAACGCAGGAGGGAAATTCACGCATCAACAGTAAACTGGTTTGATAGATGGCAAGTTCTTCCTGCGTAGGTAGCCTGCCATGCAGCAGCAAAAAAGCGACCTCTTCAAACTCTGCCTGTTTGGCAAGCTCATGAATATCATAGCCACGATAGCGCAAGTCATTACCATTGCGACCTAACGAGCAAATAGCCGTATTTCCAGCAACAGCGCCCGACAGGGCAACGGATTTTTTAGGTTTGGGAACTGAACGGATTTGCTGGCTCATTATTCACCCCTCTACATTTTTGGGGCATCGAAAGGATACCCCTTATCTTTATATAGCTCATTAGTTGAAAGTGGGCTAAGCAGTTACGTTTCGACACCAGAGTTCTTTTCACGCTATCAGGGACGCAGTGGTATGCAACAGAAACCGGGCTTAGACTATAGAAACCGAGACTTTTCTTACTGCCTTCATTGCTCAAGCGTAAGGAATGTCGTTGCACCTCCCTTTTCGTGGCTTTGACGAGCATAACGATTCAAAAAGTCGTTAAGAGCAACATCCCCGTAATCAAAAGCTTTACGATCATGCTGTTTTGAGAAGGGCTCTTCGTGCCAGGAGGACAACATCATTTATTATTCTGGTAGAGCAAAAGCCGCTGCCACTAGTTTTTCATGAAGCATCCGTTTTTTGGTTCATCAATTGCAACAACACCTTAACCGCAACGAGTATAGATCTAAACACATGCTTTTAATATGAAAATTTATGTTCGAGCCTGTCTAACCCGTTAAGCATTCAGGGTCAAATGTATACTCTCCCTGGAGCCAGGCGATGATTTCAGTGGCATAGGGACTATCAAACTGGCTGTAGGTTTGTATTAGCTGTTGGCGTTTTGGCTGATCGAGTTTATCTAGCCCCAGTGTCTGAAAGTTTTCGATATCTGCTGCTATTTGCTGTGCCAGGTTGTTACCATCCTGTCTTGACTCGTATTTTGCGCATAAGTGTTGCAAGGCTTCTTCAAGAACCTGTGCCGGATTATAGTCTTCCCCCCGGGAATAACTGCGCGGCAATGAGTACAGGGGAATACGCGACAGCCAGGGCTGATTCATGGGGTTTGTGGCATGTCCAGAGGTTTGTGAGTGTAGTGTATTAGGGCGGTTTTCAAAGGCTTTCAGGAACAGGAAGCGCGAAATGTCTGCGCCGTCATTGACGGGGTAATTATCCCATAGAAAGGGCTTGCGACCTAGCAGCTGCATAACGCTTTGCAGATGTTCCTGCGGGTATTCATGAGAACAGATTTGAGGCCCTGTCCAGAAAATATCCACCTCGGCAGGCAGACCTTCTCCCAGATCCTGAAAGTAGTTTGCAGGCATTGCCCCGAAGACTTTTTCCAGTTTGGACTCGAAGGAATAATAAGTGGGGCACATAATGACTTTTTTGGCTGTTGTTTGTGCCAAAACATCCCGCGTAATGTTGATTTGCATTTGTGCCAGATCAGGCTGGTCGCCACGCATATCGTCAAACAACAGACAGAGTATATCGACACCCAGTTTGTTTAAACGCTGGATTTTGTTTTGCAGGCTTTGTTGCGCATCGGCATTGTAATTTTTATATATCTCAAAAGGACTTAGCCCCAGGCCAAAATCAAGACCAACTTGCTGATAGTGACGAACAAGGTGTTGCAGTTGATCTGCGGTTTGTTGTGGCCAGTCCTGCTGCCAGGCTCTGCGTAAATAGGGGTCACCTTTGGGGGCATAGATATAGAACTGGTAGCCATTTTCTTTTAGAAACTGTGCGTAGTCATGGCGTTCCTCAAATGGCCAGGAGCGACCGAAGAAGCCTTCTATGACGCCCAGGTAGGGACTGCTTGTGCTGGAATTTGATGTTTGCATATTTCGATTCTTCTTCTGTTATGTTCCCCGGATAGCCTGGTACAGTATTCAGTAATTAAGGCTAATAACTCTGGCGAGGATTAATTATTCCTGCTCCAGTACTATAAAGCTGCAATTGTAGGGTGCGCCGACGAAGGAGGCGCAACATAATCATACACTTACGGTGCGCCTCGTCCCTGGGCACACCCCACGAAATGAATACTTGTACAGCCTCTTTAGACCGTCAGATTGTTAGTCGTATTGCTAATGCTGTACTAGTGCACGTAACCAGTGGTGGTGGCGGCAAGTTATTACACTGAATAGTCACTGTAAGGCTTATTTTATACGTTTCCAGCAACTTAATTCTGCAATCGTATGCTGAAATTTGCGCTGTGTTTCACGGATCACGAAAGGTACATCCACGGGTTCACCCAGCATGGTGAAATGTGGCTCCAGTGCTATTTTCATACCATCCAGTACGCGAATATCCTGGCCATCTTCACTGTATCCACCCAGCCAGTTTTCACGCGGGGTATATTCTTCCAGCAAGGTATAGGGAGAGCTCATCACCAAGACGCCTCCCATATTCAGGTATTGGTGTACGGAGTCTAAAAACCGCCTGGGGTCTTGCAAGCGATCCAGCAGGTTGCCTGCAAAAATCAGGTCATACCCTTCATGCCTGGCACTTAAATCACAGGCATCTTCCTGAAAAAATGTGACCCGGTTTGCTATCTGATCAAGCTTGAGAGCTGCCAGATCCGCCTGACGCGGAATGACCAGCTCACCTTCAGTAATGATAGAGTAATCCAGCGTTCCCCTCTTCTTTAGCTGTGTTGCACACTCAATAAAACGCGCTGACAAGTCTACACCAATCACTTCATCAAATGTCCGTGCCAGTTCAAAACTTGTTCGCCCGACAGCACAACCTAAATCCAGCGCTTTGCGTGTCGCTCCATTGTGTATCAGTTCAATACAGATTTGAGCGCATTTTGCCGGGTAGTTTTCTACCTCAAAATAACGATCTCCATAATGGAATTCCATATATTGTGTGACCAGTTCATCCGTTTCATAAGGGTTCATAAGTAGTCCATAAATTTTGGCAAAACCTAAAGCGCGCAGGTACGAAAGCCGACAAAAACATCATTTCGCTCAGGCAGGTACGCCTGTCGGTAACTTCCCCGAATTAAAATGGACGAAGTTGCACAAGAGCCGCCCCTGGTGGTTTTATGATAACCAAACTGCAAGGTAGACATAAAAACATACATATCAACAGTAAAGCCAGGATAAGGAAGATACTGACTGGATGTCCATTCCCAGACAGTGCCCAGCATTTGTCGGCAACCAAAGGGGCTATCACCTTCAGGATAAGCAGTGACGGGGATTTGCGCGACATGTCCGCCATTCATATCTACTTTGCTGGAATCCATCTCATTACCCCAGGGGAATTTCCGAGGTGTCTGCCCTGCCCTGTTAGCTAATGCAGCCACCTCCCATTCATATTCAGTTGGCAGTCGACGCCCCGCCCAGTTGCAGAAGGCTTCGGCCTCGAAAAAGGAAACATGCGTCACGGGGTAATCAGCAACTAGCGGCTGCCACTGATCAAAGTGGCGTTCCAGCCATACGCCATCTTCCTGTTTCCAGTAAACTGGATGTTTAGGCGTAGCCATCAGTTTCTCAGGTGGCGTGCCAAAGTCGTGCTCTGTTCCAAGCCATTTTTTACCACCCCAACTCCACAGCTCCTTATTCTGGTAGCCACCATCTTCAATAAAAGCCAGATATTCCTCATTGGAAACCAGTGTTTTTGAGATACTAAAACCCTCCATTTCTATTTCAAACCCTGGTTTTTCATTATCAAAGGCAAAGTCTTCAGTGGCAAATTGCGGTGAATCTGCTGGCATGCCTATCCAGTAGCGCCCAGCTGGGATATCTGCATCACCTAAATCAGATTCATCACTCAGCGGAATGGGCTGATTGGCAGACTGGGAAAATTCCATCTTTTTGTAACCCATGGTTTGCCGTGCCCAGATTAGCGACTCAATATGCATATTTTGATGAAAAATAGCGTATTTATATAAATACAGATCCGCCTGACTAAGCTCTCTGTTTTCTATGCGAGACAAAATTCTTTGGTGAATTTCATTGACATAATCTAGCGTTTTCTCACGGGAGGGAATCATGCCTGGTTGCCAGCGGTCTTCATGATCAATATTGAAAGAATCCCAGATATCATCCATTGAAGGATCAAAAGACTCAGCCTTATCCAGCTCTTTGAGAATAAAAACTTCAAAGAAAAAAGCTGCATGCCCCAGCTCCCAGAGAGGAGGATTCACACCGGGCTGATACGGCATGGCTATTTCCTCATCAGAAAGTGTTGTTATCAATGAGACAATCTTTTGCTGGGTATTTTTTAGTTCCTGAATCAGGCTGTCTTTATCATTCATTTAGGAGTCCTCATTGTAGTTACTCTTCATTTAACATTTTGATGCGATAGCCTTCAGGCAAACAGGTATCGGCTATTTTAGCAAGATCTGTTTTGTAGGGCTGAAGATTCAGGCAGCCTGACGCCAGTGCCCTTAATGAATTGTAGGTCCATGCGGGCATGTCAGGATGTAACCGATGAAAGATCCACAAACCTTCGCGCCTGTCCATCAGCCCCCCTTTTTTTCTCAAGATAGCCAGATGACGTGACATTTTCGGCTGCAATACACCTATAGTTTCAGTCAGCTGGCAGACGCACAATTCTTCCACCTGAGTTAGTAAAACCAGAATTCTAAGGCGAGTAGGGTCTGCCATAGATAAAGCAAAATCATCAGGAGATAATAAGTTAGGCGTATCGGTGCACATCTTTCTCACAAAGACATTAAAACCGCCTATGATAATACATCTTGATAAATATATATATGTCTATTCGAATAAATTGAAGCTAAATCCGTGAAACAATGCGGATAATTAGGAATAAAAGATTGGTTTAGCGCGGGATTTTTTAGAATCTTAGCTTCATGTAATAGCCTGTACGACTTCTCGCGACAACCAGGTAGCTTGATTTAGAGGTTCTCTAAAGTCAATGAGGGACAGTTGTCGTTCGAATTCGCCCACTATTGGCCACTACTACTTTTTTGGTACTAACATTACCTTGATTGATGGATAGCAGATCCACAGTAAGGCTTCCACCAACACCCTTAACTCTACCATTCATCATATAGCCAATTTCAGCCACATAATTACCATTTCCTGTTACCGTTAAATTTGTATCCAGGTTTTCATGCACCCTCAGAAGTTCAGTCGTTTCATTCGTTCCATCACCATTCAGGTCACAGGTACGCACTAACTGATCATAATTTCCGTCATCATCACAGTCCATATAGATAATCCAGCCATTAGCGTAATTATATTTTTGCGCATCAGACTCACAATCCGAGCCATCAGCATTGCTGACACACATGATCACATCCATCTTTAGCTTTACGGCCTCACTTCGCACATAAAATAGTGCAGCACTTAATTCCTGAGCAACTATGTCTACCTGGTTTCTTTGCACCATTGAGCGCAAAGAAGGTACTGCCAGCGTCAACAAAATAGAGCTGATCGCGACAACAATCATCAGTTCTACCAGAGTAAATCCAGTAGTACGTTTTACAATTGACTTGGAAGAACCCATGACTATTTTTCCTGTGGCTTGCTCCAGAATACAGATTCCAGCACACCTGCGTTATAACTCATAATTTGAGAAAGCTTTTTACCAGAGCGAAGATCAACATTCTGAACACAATCCCCCTCGGTACAGGCACTTCCACTTGAGGAAACAGGCGTATTAAATACCAACTGAACGCCCCCAGGGATCTCATTGGCACTGACCACAGTAAATAAGTCATCATTATCTGGACTACCACCGTCTCCATTCAGATCAACCGCTGGCTTTGCATGCAGAATATCAAGCACATACGCCCTACCCTGAGTTGCGGGAATATTACAGGCGCTAATTGAAGAGGTGACATTGGCATATACATCCGGTACCAAAGTGGTAAATACAACCTTGCCGTGATTAGTCAGACTATTTGATAACACTTTTTCGCCTGCTCCCGCAAACTGGAAATACCAGCCTTTTTTGTTAGTAACAGTCAAAATACTTTGATTTGAAAGCGGATTAGTAAGCGTTGTTGCGCCATCATCGTCCTTACCCATAGAGACAGCTACAAGATCACTTTCAGAAATTGTTGAAAAATCATCCGGCAGAGGATGCACAACTTTCTTGTCTACCAGCACATAAAAACGATCCGTTGTGTCCGTATTCAACGGGCTTGTACGATCACCACTACCAAGAGAAACCAGCAAACTAGTCATACCTCCTGATCTTGTTAAAGCAACATCCGGCTCATTGAAAAACTTGCGTGGCTCCTGACCAGATTGCGCACCTCCCAGGCTAGCCAGTTTTATCAATTTTGCATCATTTAGATCAAAGCTGTCACTATCATCATCAAACAGGTCAGCATCCAGCTCCAGACGCCAGACATTGCCTGCTACGTCTGCAAAATACATGCGATCTATAGCTCCATCCTTGTTCATATCCAGAATACGCACGCCACCGGGTACGCTATGAGTCAGCAGGTCGCTTCCAGTTATTCCGTTACTGCCTGTCGTGCCTTTTTTCAATGACCAGATAAACTCACCACTATCAGCATCGACAATGAATATATCGTTACCGACACTATCTGCTGCATTTCTCTCAGCCAGTGGCTTATCCTGATTCTCCGCATCATAACCACCACTAAAGACCAGTACCTTTTTTAAAGTGGCATCATTTTTAGCCGTGTGAATACTTGCCAGATAGGGTTTGGACCAGGTTTGCCCCAAATACTGAAAGTTTCCATTATCAGTCCCTTCGATTTTCCATTTTAGTTTAGGTTCATCCGGATCAGTCACATCCAGAGCATAATAAGTACGACCTCCTCTCCGCAATCCAAAATAAAGGTAAACTGATTCGCCCTGTACAGGCTCAATAACGCCATCATGATCACTATCATTGATCCATACATTCGCAAAACCATCTACACCATATTTATGTCCACGGTATTCATTATCATCAAACTGAGGCTTGATATTTTTCAAAAGCTCCTTTGGCATAAAGGCAAATATCTCTTTGCCCGAATGTGTATCAAATGCATGTAGATACCCCTCATTTGTGCCAGCGAAAATAACCTGCTTGTGCGTAGAGTCATCCTTGTCATCATGATCCTTGTCATAGGTGACAACAATAGGTTCAAAATGCAGCATATCCCCCATATGCTTGCGTGCCCCCCCCGTACAAC
>JALVFC010000129.1 GCA_027030285.1 Thiotrichaceae bacterium
TTCCTGCTTTCCTTTTTTTACTTTATACAAGGGTGGTTGCGCTATAAAGATATGCCCTCTTTCAACCAGTTCAGGCATCTGTCTGAAAAAGAATGTCAGCAACAATGAGCGGATATGAGAGCCATCCACATCTGCGTCAGTCATAATGATTATGCGGTGATAACGTAGTTTATCTGGATCGTATTCTTCTCTTCCAATTCCACAACCCAACGCCGTGATCAAGGTTCCAACTTCTGCCGACGCCAGCATTTTATCAAAGCGTGCCTTTTCAACATTTAATATCTTGCCTTTTAGTGGAAGGATTGCCTGAGTACGACGATCCCGACCCTGCTTTGCGGAACCTCCCGCTGAATCCCCCTCCACAAGATATATTTCAGATAGGGCTGGATCCTTTTCCTGACAGTCAGCAAGTTTTCCTGGCAGCCCCGCTATATCAAGCACACCTTTCCTGCGTGTTATTTCCCGCGCTTTCCTGGCAGCCTCTCTCGCTTTGGCAGCCTCAATCATCTTGTTAGCTATTACCTTAGCTTCAACTGGATTCTCCAGCAAAAACTCTGAAAGCTTTTCAGCCATTGCTGATTCTACAACTGTCTTTACTTCGGATGAAACTAGCTTATCTTTAGTCTGTGACGAAAATTTTGGATCTGGAACCTTTACTGACAGGACAGCAGTAAGCCCTTCTCTAGCATCATCACCTGTTGCCGTGATTTTTTCTTTTTTGGCTAAACCTTCGCTTTCAATATAGCGATTTAATGTACGTGTTAATGCTGCCCGAAATCCTGCAAGATGTGCACCCCCATCTTTTTGAGGGATATTATTGGTAAAACAATACACATTCTCCTGATATGAGTCATTCCACTGCAGTGCCACTTCAACGCCGACACCATCACGTTCCCCAACAAGATTAATTACAGTCGGGTGTATAGCTTCTTTCTTTCTATTAAGGTGTTCAACAAAAGCCATTATACCGCCTTCATATTCAAAGACTGCTTTCTCACCCTCACCACGTTCATCACTCAATTCAATTCGCACTCCTGAGTTCAAAAATGATAACTCACGCAGCCTCTTTGCAAGGATATCGTAATGATATTCCGTGATTGCGAATATCTCAGGGCTCGGCAAAAACCTGATTCTGGTACCTGATTGCTCCGTCTCACCAATTTCTTTCAACTCACTTACGGGATCTCCAAGATGGTACTCCTGATAATAAACTTTTCCATTCCTCTTAACCGTCAGTTCCAGACTATCTGATAACGCATTAACTACCGAAACCCCTACTCCATGTAAACCACCTGAAACCTTATAGGAATTATCATCAAACTTACCACCTGCATGAAGTACCGTCATTATAACTTCTGCTGCTGACTTACCCTCTTCCTCATGATAATCCACAGGTATTCCACGTCCGTCATCCGAGACCGACACCGAATTATCTTCATGAATCACAACTTCTATCTTTGAACAATAGCCTGCCAGAGCTTCGTCAATAGAGTTATCCACCACTTCGAAGACCATGTGGTGCAAGCCAGTACCATCATCCGTATCCCCGATATACATACCTGGTCTTTTTCTTACAGCTTCCAGTCCTTTTAAGACCTTTATATTGGATGAATCATATTGTTCAGTCATAACATTCCCGTTTAAAGAAAACTTCTTAAATCAACACGTAATTATACACTTTATTTGATCCTTCAATCTATTTACTTTCACTACCCTCCTGAAATACGTCTAGATAAAACAACTATTTTTATAACGAGCCCACCCTAGTGCAACTCATGCTCAGATACACCCAAATTAGTCGCTACAGGAATCGCCTATTTCATTGCAGTGTTTCACGTGGAACAAAGTGTTTGATTTTCTAGATGGCGTTTATGGAACCATGTTCCACGTGGAACAACTTTGCGTTAAAATCAAGACCAGTAATTGGCCGCTTCTCAGTGTCGGTAATGAAAACCTGACGATCCAGACAGCTAATATAAGTGAGGATCTTTTTGTAATTGTTGTTGTCAATTTCAGCTGAGAGGTCATCTAATGAGATGATGCCGCGTCTATTGATTGCCAAGCTTTGAGCGATATGCAAAATGATCGCCATTATTTTTGTTTGGCCCCGAGATGCTGAGATGGATGCAGGTTTTGAATGAAGTGAAACTTCCAAGTCAGCACAATGAACACCCTTTATGGTTCTACCTCTTTTCTTCTCGTAATCAAGCTTACTTTTATAGTAATTGAGAAGGCTATCCTGATCGAGCGAGACATCAAGAGGCAAGCCTGTTGTTACAGAAATATCAGGGATGTAGTCAGCAAGATAGTCCGGGGTGGACTGCTCAAGTGTGACTAATAAATTCTTTAGCGCTTGTTGCCTAAAACTGTGCAAGGGTTTTTGTAGTTTGCACAACTCATGAGTCAGATAATCAATGGCATAATCTAATTTGGGTTGCTTAAGTGAAGCATTCCTTTGCTTGAGAATGGTTGTATATTGTTTCCATAATGGGTGGAACTCCGGGAACTGGTAAAAAGCAATCCAGTCAATAAAATTACGACGCTTTGACGAACCCTCAGTAATAAGCTGATGAGATAAAGGGTGTATAACTGTAATTGGGAGAATCCTACTAAGCTCTGACTGGGATTTTATCGTTTTTTTATTTACACGTATTATTGTTTGTTTGCTGTTTTTTTTTATTCCAATGCGGATATTATGGTCGTCTGCATCATGTACCAATGCGCTAACCAGGAGATGGTCGTGGTCGTAGCTTACGGTCTCAGAAATTCTGGATGTCCTGAAAGATCGGCCAAGGCTGAGCACAGATAACGCTTCAATAAGGCTGGTTTTGCCCGAACCATTGAGTCCGAAAAAAAAATTTAAGTCAGGACAAAAGTTCAGTGACGCTTCATTGATAATTCGACAATGGTGTACTGTAAGTTCAGATAACCACATGTGAATTCATTGATATTAGAGTCTTACTGGCATGACAACACTTAAGCTGGCAGGATTATCCGGACTCTTAATTAAAGTACTGGATTCAACACCATTTAACAAAATAGTAATACTGTCACCAGACAAATTATTAATAGCATCCAATAAATAATTAACATTGAAGCCGACTTCAAAATCATCACCTGTGTAATTGACGTCAAGTGTTTCTTCTGCAGTTTCACGCTCAGGGTTATTGGATCGTATAGTTAACGTGCCATCCGTGAGCTTTAGTAACACACCTCGGAATTTATCGTTAGAGAGAATTGCAACACGAGACAAAGTCTCCTTTATTTGCATACGATCGAGATCTAGTGTGTGTAAAGTGTTGGCAGGTATCGCAGCTTTATAGTCAGGGTATTTACCATCAATTAATTTTGAAGTAAATCGAATATTATCGTTATGCAGACGAATATGATTATCACTAAGCTGGAGCTCGATGGGAATCTTGCTATCTGTTGATAAAAGGCGAGATAGTTCGTGCACACCTTTCCTGGGAATTATGATTTTTATATCTTCACTAACTTTATTGTTGCCAATCGGCATAGAACAGCAGGCAAGACGGTGACCATCTGTGGCAACAGTTGTGAGAACTCCATCCTCTATAGAAAGGAACATGCCATTCAAATAGTACCTGACATCATGTTGAGCCATCGCATAACTTGTTTGATTAATAACATCTAGAAACGTATTCCCAGGTATTGATATTCTGGTCTCAAAGTTAATAGAATCGAGTACAGGGAAGTCATCAGCAGGTAAAGTAGTAAGTTTAAAGACACTACGTGCACTTTTCACAACGAGAGAGCCAGCATCAAGGTAAATATTTAAAAGGCTATCAGCAGGTAGAGACTTACATATATCAGCGAATTTT
This sequence comes from Thiotrichaceae bacterium, assembly GCA_027030285.1. GTDB lineage: Bacteria > Pseudomonadota > Gammaproteobacteria > Thiotrichales > Thiotrichaceae > HyVt-477. Next base: position 3,843 of record JALVFC010000129.1, read on the forward strand.
TTAGCTGGAATGGTAATTGATCCATATTCTTCTATACCTGTATTGTCAATGTAGCCAGACATTTCAGTATCAAGGTCTGTACCAGTAATTCGCAAACCTTTTTCTGATGCAGATAGCAAAAAATTAGACAATACCGGTGTCGTGCTTTTATTTTCAATAACTCCCTGTGTTCTTTCAATAATAGGAACTAGGGTTTCTCTGTTAATGGTAAGTTTCATAATTAATAATTTTATATAAAGGATAGTAGTAATAATAAGCTAAGTTTGTTTTTGTGCATAACTACTTTTATCCTGACTTATCACCTCGTTAAGTAATATAAATGCAAATGTTACCTTGTGGATAGTTCTGCATATCTTGTGTATGGATTGTGGATAATTCTACTTTAATATTTTATTCACACTTCATGCACATTTTTTCAAACATCTTACTAAGTAGTGAGGGAACGGTTTAATATTTTAAACGCCTCCTCCATGGTGGGGTCGTTTTTTATTAGTGATTTCATTGTTTTACATGCATGTAAAACAGTAGTGTGATCCCTGTTGCCGAAACTTTTACCTATATCTGGGAGGCTATGTTGCGTCAATTGTTTGGATAGATGCATGGCAAGTTGCCGTGGTCGTGTAACAGCTCTGGCACGACTTTTGGATTCCAGATCGGCAACACGAATGTTGAAATAGTCTGCCACTGTTTTTTTGATATTGGCAATAGTCACCATTTTATCCTGGCTAGCAAGTTGATCACGCAAGGCGTCTTGAACAAAGTCTAGGGAAATATCAGCCTGGTTTCGGAAGTTGACTGTTGCAATGAGTTTACGAAGTGCACCTTCCAGGTCGCGTATATTTGATTTGAAGCGTTCTGCTATAAAAAAGGCAACGTCATTGGGTAACACCAGTCCAGCCTCCTCAGCTTTTTTTCTCAGTATTGCAACACGTGTTTCCAGGTCGGGTGGTTCTATAGCGACACTTAAGCCCCAGCTGAAGCGAGACTTTAAGCGTGCATCTAGTCCTTTAACATCACGTGGAAAGCGGTCACTGGTAAGAATGATTTGTTTATTACCTTCAAGTAATGCATTGAAAGTATGGAAAAACTCTTCCATTGTTCGTTCTTTCTTTGCGAAGAACTGTATGTCATCAATAAGTAAAGCATCAACTGAACGGTAGTATTGCTTAAACTTTTCCATGCGATTAGAGCGTAGTGCCGAAATCATATCATTGACAAAGGCTTCTGAGTGAAGATATACCACTGAAGCTTTAGGGTCATTGCTCAGAATACGGTTGCCAACGGCATGCATTAAATGTGTTTTACCTAGTCCAACACCACCATAAATAAATAAGGGATTATATGCTCCTCCAGGGTTATCGCCAATTTGCATGGAAGCAGCACGAGCGAGCTGGTTTGACTTACCTTCAACGAAATTGTCGAAAAGCATTTTGTGATTTAAAGTATTGGTAAATTTGTGTTCACTGATATCAGTTTCAGATGGTATTGCAGAGCTAGTGACTTGTTGGTTGTTTAAAGCCGTGCTCTTTTCCAAAACTTCAGTACCTATTTGCAATACAACATCATACTGCTGGTTGCCAGTAATTTGACGCGCATGTTCAACAATAAGGGGGATAAACTGTTCGTGAACGTGCTGCAAAACAAGTGGGTTTGGAGCCAGTAAAAACAGGCCGTGTGATTTTTCACGTGCGTGCAATGGTAGTAGCCAGGTATTTATATCAGAGTCAGAGACTTGCATCTCCAAGCGCTTAAGACACTCAGACCAGAGCATAAATGATACCTTGAAAAATACAAAAGGGGGCGACTAGTATAGCGTATAATTGCTCTGTTGATACAGTATTCATATTGGATTTATTAATATTTATTCATTATCTTTTATGTAAATCTATTCAATATATCAGTAAGTTAAATAGTATCCGTTGTTTAGCTTATTGAGTTAATACTTTGCTGGAGAAAGTGCTTGTGAGTGAGTTGTTGTATTCAAGTCATGAACTTTAATAAATCAAACCTTGAGCATAAATTATGTATAGCTTGTTAGGAAAAATTAAGTTATTTGTGCAGTGCAGAAAGGTGCTCTGGGTTACTGGTTTTATTATGGCATCAGTACTCCTTATCTGGCTGGTCACAGCATTTCAATTTGCAGGTTTAAACGGCAATGATTTTCCCCGGGCTGAGCGCGAGTGGGAAGCGTTGTTAGATGAAAAGGATACTATACATCTACACTGGTTAAGAACACTCAACCCGTTTATACGTGAGACACAGGGTGGCCTACTGTGGAATAAAACACAGCAAAAAGGTGTAATGCGTTTTGTAAATCTTCCCCGCTTAAGCGACAAGCAGCGTTATAACCTGTGGATTTATGATTTACAAAAACCTCTAAAGAAACCTGTTAATGCGGGAATGTTTTCAATCAACAAGTCTAGCAAGGGTGAGTATTATGTATCCTTTAAACCTGAAGAAGTAGTCATTACTCCTTACAAGTTTCTACTGACGTTGGGTAAAAAAAGTGAGCATAATTTCGGTAGTTTACAAAGCTTACTATTAGCACAGCCATAAGCTATAGATGTAGAATTTAAGTTCTCATGGTGTGCCAGGAAATGAGGCATGAACGAGAGTGAGGAAAAGCGCTGGACTTTATTCAATGTGAATAGTCTAATATCGTTCGTAATCACAATAGCTAGCAGTAGCAGGCAAGTAATATGAACGATACAACAAAGCCGCTCAACTTTATTGAAAAAATCATTACCGAAGATCTTCAATCCGGTAAGATCAAACAGGTGAAAACACGTTTTCCTCCAGAGCCCAATGGTTATCTACATATTGGGCATGCCAAGTCAATTGTGCTTAATTTTGGATTGGCAAAGACCTTCGGTGGTACTTGTAATCTGCGTTTTGATGACACCAACCCCGCCAAAGAAGAAGTTGAATATGTAGAATCCATAAAAGAAGATGTGCGCTGGCTGGGTTTTAAATGGGATGGTGCAGTGCGCTTTGCATCAGATTATTTTGATCAGCTTCATGCATGGGCGGTTTATTTGATTGAGGAAGGCAAGGCTTATGTGTGTGATCTAAGCCAGCAGGAGGCACGTGAATATCGTGGTACGTTGACAGAACCCGGTAAAAACAGTCCTTACCGGGAGCGTTCCATTGAAGAAAATCTTCGCTTGTTTGAAAAAATGCGCAAGGGCGAATTTGCTGAAGGTAGTTGTACGTTGCGTGTAAAAATTGATATGGCTCATCCAAATATGCAGATGCGGGATCCAGTGATATATCGCATCAAAAAACAGAAGCATCATCAAACGGGTGACAAGTGGTGTATTTATCCATCCTATGACTTTGCACATGGTCAGGAAGATGCTATTGAAGGGATTACTCACTCTATCTGTACGCTGGAATTTGAAGAACATCGCCCGCTGTATGACTGGTTTATAGAAAACCTGCCTGTACCTGCAACTCCGCATCAATACGAGTTTTCCCGCTTGAATGTAAACTATACAGTAACCAGCAAGCGCAAACTGAAACAACTGGTTGATGAAAAATACGTGGATGGTTGGGATGATCCGCGCATGCCGACAATCTCAGGCATGCGGCGTCGTGGCTTTACACCCAAATCTATTCGAGAGTTCTGTGATATGGCGGGTGTGACACGCACTGATGGCGTGGTTGATGTCAGTATGCTGGAATTTGCTATCCGTGAGGACTTAAATGCCAATGCGGTACGCGCCATGTGCGTATTACGCCCGTTAAAAGTGGTATTAACTAATTACCCGGAAGATAAAAAAGAAGTAATGATTGCTCCAGGACACCCGCAACGTGATGACCTGGGGACACGTAAACTACCTTTTGGACGCGAGATTTATATTGATCAGGATGATTTCCGTGAGTCCGCAAACAAGAAATACAAGCGTCTGGTAATTGGCAAGCGGGTAAGACTCAGGAATGCCTATATTATTGAAGCCGACGAAGCAATCAGGGATGACCAGGGAGAGATCATCGAAGTGCGTGCCAGAGTGATTGAGGATACCGTTGGCAAGAATCCAGCTGATGGTATCAAAGCAAAAGGCGTGATTCACTGGGTATCTGCAGATGAATCTATAGATTGTGAAGTGCGGTTGTATGATCGCTTATTCACTGAAGCATCTCCGGATGCTGGTGGTAAGGATTTTCTGCAATCAATCAACCCGTATAGCCTGGAAGTTGTCCAGGGCTGTAAAGGAGAGGTAAGTCTAGCACAGGCAACAACAGAAGATCATTATCAGTTTGAGCGAGAGGGTTATTTTATTTTGGATTCCAGGTATTCAAGTGCGGATAAACCTGTCTTTAACAGAACGATTGGCTTGAGAGATACCTGGGATAAGGCTAAAGACAAAATCGGCTGATCTCGCCGCCCTATTGATCGTTGTTTTGGTACATTCACAACAGTAAGTTATTCATTGTCATCTGTGGATAACTTTGTGGATAAAAGAGGTTGGAAAAAAATTACTTTACAAGTTTCTTCTAAGTCTCTGAAATATGTGACAAGGAGATTTTATAAGTAATGAATTATCAATATCTTATATAGTGGTTATCCCTTGATTGGTTGTTGATTGATAATCAGCCAACCCAGGTTGTTCTGTGAATAACAAGAGTTTGCGTCTATCTAGACAGGCTAATGCCAGCACGACTGATGGTGATGATGTTGTGAGCAGGCAACAATCCATAGCGGTTTAATCTGCGGAGATGCAATCTCACGAAGTGATGAATTTGATCGTGAGATTGCAGTTTTAAATATGATCTATAAGATATGTAGAATGATTCTACATGCTGATCTGTTTGCTAGATTTCCTTGATATCCGAGACAAGATCATTAGCAACCTGCTGGGCATCGCCATATAGCATGCGAGTGTTATCTGCAAAGAACAAGTGGTTCTCAATACCGGAGAAGCCCTTGCCCTTGCCCCGTTTGATGACAATTACATTCTTTGATTTATCCGCATTTAGAATTGGCATGCCATGAATCGGACTATTCGGATCAGTACGTGCAGCAGGGTTTACAACATCATTCGCACCGATAACCAGAGTGACATCAGTGGTAGGGAATTCCTCATTAATTTCATCTAGATCATAGATAATATCGTAGGGAACCCCCGCCTCAGCGAGCAAGACATTCATGTGACCAGGCATACGCCCAGCAACTGGGTGGATGGCAAACTTTACAGTTACACCACGCTCCTGGAGTTGCTTTACTAATTCCCAAATCTTGTGCTGAGCCTGAGCAACTGCCATACCATAGCCGGGTACAATAATCACTTTTTCAGCAAATGCCATCATCACGGCAGCATCAGAAGCCTCAATTTCCTTCATGGAGCCAGTAACTTCCTGAGCCTCACCGCTGGCTTCACCAAAGTTGCTGAATAATACATTGCTGATAGGTCGGTTCATGGCCTTTGCCATGAGCTGTGTTAACAAGGTGCCAGCCGAGCCGACAACAATACCAGCTATCATCATTGCAGGATTGGCGAGCACATAACCTTCAAAACCAACAGCCAGACCAGTCAGTGCATTAAACAGGGAAATAACTACAGGCATATCCGCACCACCGATGGGCACAGCCATCATGGCACCAAATAGCAGTGACAGTAAAAAGAATACAAACAAAACAAACATGCTGTAATCACTGCCGCCAAAGGCAATCATCAGTCCCAGAATCACAGTCACCAGGAAAGTAATGCCATTTACCAGTTGCTGCCCCGGAAAGCGTAAGGTTTTACGCATAATGCCCTGCAACTTTGCATATGCCACCAGTGATCCGGAAAAAGCCATTGTGCCAATGAGTGCACCAATCACAGCCAGAATCTGTACTATCTGACTCATATTCTCCTGACGTATCAGTTCCACCGCAGCAATCAGTGCAGCAGCACCACCGCCGAGTCCGTTATACAGAGCAACCATTTGCGGCATGTCAGTCATGGCCACCTTTTTTCCTGAACTCCATGCCAGATAACCACCCAGTCCCATGGCAATGGTGATCAGAATCATTTTTTCAAAACCATGAATGGAGGGGTGAAAGTAGGTTGCCAGTGTAGCTATCACCATTCCCACTCCAGCCCAAACTATGCCTTTACGAGCATGGCTGGGGGAGCTCATCTTTTTTAGTCCATAAATAAACAGGACAGCAGCAGCAAAGTAGGAAGCCTGAACAAGGTAATCCATTATTTGTCTCCTTTTTTGTCACCTGATGACTTAAACATTTCCAGCATGCGTTCGGTAACGACATAACCACCAGCGGCATTACCGGCAGCCAGTAACACGGCAAAGAAACCAATAATCATTTCCAGCTTTGTATCAGCATGACCCAGCGCAACCATGGCGCCAACCAGGACAATACCGTGAACAAAGTTGGAGCCAGACATCAAGGGGGTATGCAGGATGACAGGAACCTTGGAAATGACTTCATAGCCGGTAAAGGCAGCCAACATAAAAATATAAAGTGCAACGAAGCCTTCCATCAGCTTTCTCCTTCTAGTTGTTCGCGTGTCGCTTGATGACGTATTTCACCTTCGTGAGTTAACAATGCCCCACTGATAACCTCATCATCAAAATCAGGTTTAAATTCGCCATCAATAATCATAGGTGATAAAAAATTAAACAGGTTTTTAGCATACATTTCACTGGCATGCACTGGAACCTGACTGGCAACATTTAATGGAGCATGAATAATAACACCATTGTGTTCCAGAGTTTGACCGGGCTGTGTGAGGGTACAGTTGCCTCCGCTCTCGGCAGCTAGGTCAATAATAACCGCTCCTTTTTTCATACCGTCTACTGTTGCTTCAGGAATAATTTTAGGAGCAGGTCGGCCGGGTACAGAAGCCGTAGTAATCAGAACATCAGCCTGGGCAATATAACCTGCCAGTTCCTGCTGTTGCTGCTGTTTCTCTTCATCGGTGAGTTCACGTGCATAGCCACCCTCACCTGTTGCAGAAATGCTAAGCTCAATAGCTTTGGCTCCCAGTGATTCAATTTGCTCTTTGGTTTCTGGGCGCACATCATAAGCCTCTACCATTGCTCCAAGCCGCTTTGCAGTCGCAATAGCCTGTAATCCGGCGACACCAACTCCAATAACTATGACCTTGGAGGGACGAATAGTGCCAGCAGCAGTTGTTAACATGGGGAAAAAACGCGGTGCCAGATCAGCCCCCATAATTGCAGCCTTGTAACCCGCAACAGCCGCTTGTGAAGACAGTACATCCATGGATTGAGCGCGTGAGATACGCGGCACCAGCTCCATCGCAAAGCTGGTAATATTTTTTTCGTTAAGCCTGGCAACAACATCAGCATGCTTGTGGGCAAGCAGTGTGCCGACCAATACACTGTTATCGCGCATTTTATCAACTTCATCAACCGTAGGAGTTTGTACTCGCAGGATGATGTCAGCCTGTTGGGCAAGATCGGTTGCGGACTCTACTATAGTGGCGCCAGCAAATAGTTCATCTGGCATCAGCGCAGCAAGTCCTGCTCCTTTTTCAACAAGAACTTCAGCACCAAGCTTGCCTAGTTTTTTAATGACGGTAGGCTCAATGGCGACACGGCGTTCACCTTCGGCGGTTTCACGTGGTATACCCACTTTTAATGTCATAAAGAAACTCCTTTGTATGTAAATAAGAGCGCAGCGTACCCAGTAATTAAGATCAGTTGCCTTTATTTTTCTCAGGCAAGTACGAAAAGAAGAGGCATTCTAACGGAAAAGGGCTAATAAATGCACCCCCATTCGCTGCATAATGGCTTGTTTAGTGTTGAAACTGTTTTTCAGGAAATTGCTCAGTCGTTATACTAGCAGGCAAATAAGTATGCCAGTAAAGATAAAATAACGGCATACTTTTGAAATTATAATACTTTTAAAAGAATGTGCCATGAAACTAGATGTAGATGAATTTATAAGCTGGAAGCATAAGTCGATAACATTACTGGGTATGTCAGGCGTAGGAAAGACTTTCCTGTCCACCCTGCTAAGAAAAAATGACTGGTTTCATTATTCTGGGGATTACCGCATCGGTACGCGCTACCTGAATGAAGCGATACTGGATAACATTAAGCTACAAGCCATGCAGGTGCCATTTTTAAGAGACTTGCTGCGTAGCGACTCCATCTATATTGAAAATAACATCACGGTTGACCACCTGAAGCCAGTGTCAACTTATCTCGGTAAATTAGGGAATGTAGAAAAAGGAGGATTGCCGTTAAAAGAATATAAAAAGCGTCAGGCACAGCACCGTCAGGCAGAGATAGCAGCAATGCTGGATGTGCCGGATTTTATTGGCAAGGCGCAGAGTATTTATGGCTTTAACCACTTTATAAATGATGCTGGTGGCAGTGTCTGTGAGCTGGAGGATGACTCAGTCATGAAATTACTGGCGGAGCATACGCTTATCCTTTATATCAAGGCATCAAAAGCAGATGAGGAGATGCTCATCGAAAGAGCAAAAACAGCACCCAAGCCCATGTATTATCGACCAGATTTTCTGGACAAGTTACTGGCAGAATACATGCAGGAGAATAACCAGCCCTATGCTTCCATGATTGACCCAGACAGTTTTGTACTTTGGTCATTTCCCAAATTGTTTTATTCTCGGATACCGCGTTATGATGCCATTGCTAAAAAATATGGTTATAGCGTAAGTACAGAAGAATTATTTCAGGTTAAAACAGAAACGGATTTCGTTGAACTGGTGGCAGAAGCCATCAGAAGAAACAAGGATTAGTTTATGCCACTAGTTGCACACAATAATCTGCCCACGTTTGCCAGGTTACGCAAGGAAGGTCAACGTGTATTGCCTGCAGAAAAAGCACATCAGCAGGATATTCGTGAACAGCATATTGGCTTGTTGAATATGATGCCTGATGCAGCATTGGAGGCAACAGAAAGACAGTTTTATCGCCTGATTGGTGAGAGTAATCCCATCATCCAGATCTATATTCATCCCTTTACCCTTCCCGAATTACCACGCGGAGAAAAAGCGCAACAGCACATAAAACAATATTACGAAACATTTGAAAACTTGCAACAGGAAGGTTTGGATGCCCTCATTATTACGGGTGCCAATGTAACTCAGCCCAACCTGTCTGACGAACCTTTCTGGGAGCCTTTAACAGAAGTAGTTACCTGGGCAACACAAAATGTGGCATCTACACTGTGCTCCTGTCTGGCAACACATGCTGTTATGGAGTTCCGTCATGGACAAAAACGCAGAGCCCTCGGCGAAAAGCGCTGGGGGGTATATTCACATCATATTACCGATCAACATCCACTGGTACGCGGTGTAAACAGTAAGTTTGACGTACCACATTCCCGCTATAACCAGATAGACAGGGGGCAGTTTGAAGCCGCAAATGCAAGAGTACTGGCAGAAAGTGAGGCAGGTGTTCATTTAGCAGTCAGTCAGGATGGGTTACGCTTGGTCTACTTTCAGGGACATCCGGAATATGATGCGATTAGTTTATTGAAAGAGTATAAGCGAGAAGTTTATCGTTTCTTTCATCAACAACGCCCGGACTACCCTCCATTCCCGGTGAATTATTTTGATGACTATACTCAGGCATTATTTGATGAGTACCAGCAAAGAATACTGGCAGCAATACATAACAATGAGGAATTGCCAGAGTTTCCGGAAAAACTGATTGTGCACCGTATCCACAATACCTGGCACGATACAGGTGAAGCAATTGTTGGTAAGTGGCTTGGACTGGTTTACCAGTATACAAACAGGGACAGACGTTTGTATTTAATGGAGGAAGTAGACCCTGAGAACCCCTTGGGTCTTGTTAAATAGCCCACAAAACTGAAAAAAAATTTGCCAGATGTAAAAAAATATTTGACAGATGAGAATATAGTAATATACTTATATTCGAATCTAATAATTCACCTTCTTGGATAAACATAATTAATTAATATATTTCGTTAGGAGAAATAACATGAAACT
>JALVFC010000130.1 GCA_027030285.1 Thiotrichaceae bacterium
TGCCGTCGAGCCATTTATCAGTCCACAACCTGCTGCCAAAACAGAAACACTAAACAGCACAAAACCGACCCAGGAAACTGCTAATGGCATTCCTCTTGAAGACATCCCCGATAGTGCTACCGAGCCTGTCAATGTCGCAGACAAGCGCATTGTCAATGGCACCACCGATATCAACCAGCTAGCCCCCTTTAAATATCCCTGGGCATGGGAATACTTCCTCAACGCCAACAAAAACCACTGGACACCCCTGGATATTAATATGGCGCAGGACGTCCACGACTTTAACCACACCCTTACCGACGATGAGCGTCACGTCTACACCAACGTGCTCGCCTATCTCACCACCTCCGACATCCTGGCCATGCGTAATATCGGGCTTGCCGTCATGGAAAAAATGTCCGCTCCCGAACTGCAAATCTACCAGGCTCGCCAGGTTTACGAAGAATCCCTGCATACCTGGACCTACCAGCACTGCATCGAAACCATAGGACTGGATCAAAGCGAAATCTACAACCGTTACCGCGTTGTGCCCGCCATCAACCAGAAAATCCAGGTCGCCAACCGCCGTCTGAACTCCATACTGCGCCCCGATATCGACCTTAACGACCCCGCAGAACTCAGCAACTTCGTCATGGCATACATGTTCTTCGGCGGCATCTTCGAAGGCTGCTGGTTCTACAACGGCTTCAGCCCCATCTTCGCCCTGCAACGCCGTGGTCTTATGAAAGGCACCGCCGAACAACTACAATACATCATGCGAGACGAAGTCATGCACGCCTCCTTCGGTATTCGTGTCGTCAAGGAAATCATTCAGGAAAACAACGTCGCCCTCGACCCCCAGGCGATCCGCGACATGTGGGACGAAGCCGAAGCCGCCGAACATGGCTATGCCCGTTACATCCTGCAAAACCCCATCCTTGGCTACAGCGCAGAAGACCACATCGAACAATTCCGTTTCATAGCCAACCGCCGCGCTCGTCAACTCAGCCTGGAAGAACCTTTCCCCGGCGCCAGAGACATGCTTCCCTGGTTAGACGAACAAGCCAATATGCGCAAGGAAAAGAACTTCTTTGAGACTCGAGTGACAGAATATCAAACAGGAGGCGCGCTAAGCTGGGATTAACTACTGTTAGGTAATAAATAACAAATGAACCCTCAAGTACTGGCAAAAATTGCCATTCGAATACTTTCTATATATCTGATATCTCAATATATTGTTCAGATATCTGGCTATTTGGTTATGCAGCTGGCTGCAACTGTTCGGCAAGAAAGTATTGATTCACTCCTTTTCCTGATCCTCAGCATGGCGCCCTTAGTACTCGGGATATTACTATGGATAATCTCGGGTACTCTAGCCAAATGGGTAGTGGGCAAAACGACAGATACTGACTATGTAGAAGGAGAAGAAAAAGAAGGCATGCCACTAAACGCTTTCCAGCTTCAAGCGGTAGCACTCAGCACAGCAGGGTTGCTAATAATCTTCACGACCCTGCCAAGTATATTTAATCTCCTCTTTCAGATGTTTTCTGAAGATAGTGTTCTAGAAGGAATAATCATGCATGAGAATGGAATACCGGGTTTATTTTTTGGACTTCTTTTTAAAGTAGTACTGGGTATTCTATTGGTTATGGGGAACGGGTTTTGGTCTAATCTATTATATAAATTCAAAGAGTTTGGCCTGAAAGAGAAAAAATTATGATTAACTCTCAATCAATCCAGATTAGAGCTTCTGCTCAGCATGGTCAGTAATACATCAATAAAGGCTGATAGGCGTAGATGGCATTGAGGTGGTGTAGAAAGGCATGCTTGCCTTCATGTATCCAGATTTTGGTGGCGATGTCCTGTACCTTTTTGTAGCGGGCTATGGGTTGCAGGATTTTTTCCTGATCCTTGCTGATTTCTGTGACCATATTTAGCCATTGCTGGCTAACGCCCATAATGTATTCTGGCCAGGTTTTTTGGATAATTAATGACCAGTTTTTATCGCTGGTGTCTTCGATGTGGGGTCTTGGGTTTTTGCTCAAGTCTTCGGGTTTGAGCATCGCCAGTTTTTGTTCTTTTTCTAGCTGTTGTAGCAGTTTATTAGCTTGTATCTCCTGGTAAATCTGGCTGGCTGTTGTTTTGTCCGTGTAAAAAATAAAGCTGAACAAGTGTCCACCACCATCGTGTACAGCGCGGCGGTGGAAACGCCAGAGCTGGATTTTCTTGCGGTGTTTGTTGAGTACTGGCTGGATAATTTCGACGGCTATCAATGGTCCCATTGACCAGTTGGGTTGGCTGTTTTTGGGGTAGGGGATACGAAATCGGGCGTAGTGCCAGCCTTTGGTGTTGTTACTGATAACTACTGATGTCTGGGGGGAGTTGGTTAGCTTTGTTTTTACTGCTGTGGTGCTACATGCACTGAGTTGGAATAGCAGGGTGAGGCTGGCTAGTAGCCATAGCAGATGTTGTTTCATAGGTTTGCCCGTTTGTCTTCTTGTTCTGTGATAGCAGCCCATTTGCAGCGGGGTTACAACCCCGCTTGTTGTCCCTGGAGGCTGCTATTGATAGCTGTCCGTTGGTGGGCATGAGCATACCAAATTGCGGTCGCCATACACATTATCCACGCGATTGACGGTAGGCCAGTATTTGCTGCTGCGTATCACGCCTTTGGGAAATATTGCCTGTTCGATAGAGTAGGGGTGTGTCCATTCGCCGCTGATGTCAGCAAGTGTATGGGGTGCATTAACCAGTGGATTGTCTTCTGGTGTCCACACGCCTTTTTCGACTTTTTTCATTTCTTCGCGGATGGCGATCATGGCATCACAGAAGCGATCCAGTTCGTATTTTGATTCGGATTCAGTGGGCTCAATCATCAGTGTGCCAGCTACCGGGAAGGACATGGTGGGGGCGTGAAAACCGTAGTCCATAAGACGTTTGGCGATGTCTTCTTCGCTAATGCTGGTGGCTTTTTTCAGTGGGCGAATATCGAGAATACACTCATGGGCGACATAACCATTTTTGCCTCGGTAAAGCACCGGGTAATGGCTTGCCAGACGTGTTGTAATGTAGTTGGCATTCAAGATGGCAATTTCGGAAGACTTTCTGATTCCTTCGGCACCCAGCATTTTTATGTACATCCAGGAAATAGGCAGGATCGAGGCGCTGCCATAAGGGGCGGCTGAGACTGCGCTTTGTGCATCAGGCAGGTTTTCTCCCTTGCTTTGTGTGTGTCCGGGCAGAAACGGGATCAAATGACTTTTTACGCCGATGGGACCAACACCGGGTCCACCACCACCATGCGGGATGGCGAAGGTTTTATGCAGGTTGAGGTGGGAGACATCCGAGCCAAATTTCCCTGGCTTGGCAAGTCCTGCCTGGGCATTTAAATTGGCACCATCCATATAGACCTGACCGCCGTTGTCGTGGATTATCTGGCAGACTTCGACGATATCTTCTTCAAACACACCGTGAGTAGAAGGGTAGGTGACCATAATGCAGGCAAGATCATCCTTGTGCTCACTGGCTTTCTGGCGCAGATCCTGAATGTCGATATTGCCATTGTCATCACATTTCACGACGATGATCTGCATATTTGCCATGGCGGCCGAGGCGGGGTTGGTGCCGTGCGCCGAGCTGGGTATCAGGCAGATATTGCGATGCCCCTGACCGATACTTTCATGGTAGCGGTTTATGGCAACCAGTCCGCTGTATTCACCCTGAGCGCCGGAATTGGGTTGCATGGAGATGGCATCGTAGCCCGTGATTTCGCATAGCCAGTCATTGAGTTGCTGGATCATTTGTGCATAGCCCTGGCGCTGTTCTTTGGGTGCAAAGGGGTGAATATTGGCAAATTCCGGCCAGCTAACGGGCATCAGCTCACTGGCTGCATTCAGCTTCATAGTGCATGAGCCAAGCGGAATCATGGCGTGAGTCAGTGATAAGTCCATGTTTTCCAGGCGTTTCAGGTAGCGCATCATTTCGGTCTCGCTATGGTAGCGGTTAAAGACCGGATGTGTCAGGAAGTCACTGCTTCTGGTGCAGTTTTCAGGTATTGTGCTGA
>JALVFC010000131.1 GCA_027030285.1 Thiotrichaceae bacterium
CATGCCTGGTGTATAGCGTGCATAAAAGGGGGTTGCAACGCGCGCTGGTAACGCCGCTCTCTGGTATTCGGGATGCTGTAGTAAAGTGGGCATAACAATCTGGTTTAGCTGCTGGTGCAGGGGGCTTTGTAAAGCTAATTCCTCATTATTTTTGACCCTTTCAGCCTCCTTGCCCGCTGACAGCTTTCCATCAACAAAATCGCCACTTTCCAGCAATTTGTGAATAACTGACAATTGTTGCTCATTAAGTACTTTTTTTATGGTTAGCAGCATGTACAATACCTCATCCTAGTGCCACAACAGAATGTCGAGCTTACCATGATATTAAAAATATTTGTCGATGAACATGAGCAGGATATCCATGTACCTGATAGTTTCTTGACAGAGGCCACAGACTATTTTGCCATGCTGGATAAGGACATGGACAATGGTTACCAAATGAGTAGAACCTGGGTAGAAAAACCCGACTTGCTACAACGCTGCCAGATCGTAGCAGACAGAATTCTTACAGCACTGGAACAAAACAACCGGGAAACAGCAACACTCATGGCTGCCTATATCCTGGCCCGCGTCCCCAATGCCTATGCGATGCACCTGAATCTTGAAGGTGATATGACTCTTTACGAACTGGAAACGCGCTAGTCTCAGCCTGTAACGAACAGAACTCGGTATTAAATAAACAGTGATAGTTCAGTTACTCCTGCTGGCAATACAGGATACCGGATAGACCGGATTATTGGTGCCTGATCAGGTGCTGTTGCCAGAACTGCTGGCGGTGGTTTTTTCCGTCATTGATTCTTCTCCATCCGTTTATTTATGACGGGTGAAGTGTGGCGGATTGAATGGGCGACGGGTAGTAGGTGGGTTTAGCGCGCTTACTGTTTTGCAATGTCAAGACCAATAAAGCTAATATTCATAAGTGCTCTCCTTTTCTCGTTTAATTGAAGTAACTTTCAATCTCCAATTATGGCACGTTGATGCCGATGCAGAGGGAAGAGACCATTTCATTAGGCTACTATCGATTACGCTGAGCAGTTAAATAGAGTTCTTTATTTTGCAGTACAGCTACTCGCCTAACAGGTTTTCACCACTAAATCCCTGATTTTCCAGTATCCGGCGCAGTTTTTTTAAGGCATCCATCTGGATTTGACGCACACGTTCTCTGGTTAAATCCAGTTCATTCCCAACCTGCTCTAACGTAGAACAATCATGCCCCAGCAAACCAAAGCGACGAACAATGACCTCTCTATGCTTTGCAGCAAGCTGATTGAGCCAGTGATCAACAGAAGATGTAATGTCTTCGTCCTCCAGGGTGGAGCGCGGATCAGGCGTACTCTTCTCGGAAACAAAATCAATCAGACTACTCGCACCATCGTTACTATTCTTGATTGGGGTATCCAGTGAACCGGTATGCTCATTGTAATCAAGCAAACGATTAAGCTGTTCTACTGTCTTGCCCATCCTATCGGCTATTTCAGGTATGGTGGGTTCTCTACCGTATTCTTGGGTGAGCTCACGTGAGTGTTTGATATAGGAGCTAAGTTCTTTATTAATATGAATGGGAAGCCGAATGGTGCGAGTCTGGTTCATCAAGGCACGTTCAATATTCTGCCTAATCCACCAGGTCGCGTATGTGGAAAACCTGAAGCCTCTTTCGGGATCAAACTTTTCTACTGCATGAATCAACCCAAGATTGCCTTCTTCAATCAAGTCAGGCAGTAACAAGCCTCTACCTATATAGCGTCTGGCAATCTTCACTACTAAGCGCAAATTGCATACGATCATTTTCTTACGCGCATGTTCATCCCCCTCTATTGCAAGCCTGCCGTAATATACTTCTTCCTCGGGGGTAAGCAATGGGGAAAATTCAATTTCCTTGAGATATAACTGCATAGCATCAAGGCTACGCGTATCTGCTTTTTTAGGAGGGATTTGATTGTCGACTGAGGTTTTCTTATCTGAGTCATTAGATGGTACAGACATAGTGTTGTTACTCTATCAGAAAGGTCAGAAGGATATACCGGACTTGACAACAGCATAAAGTCAGTCCTTGATTATTACACATCATTCTTCTGCAGGCCAACATGCAAAATCTTGCCAACATGAGTCCTTCTTACAGATAAGAATCAAAGGTTCGGGTAAAAAGGTGTCTTTTAGCGTATTAAGGATGTCTCTTACGTGCCTCTCCACTCGATTACTGGATTTCCAGGCAAGTTTGCGCAACTACTTTGGTATTGCCCTATTCTTCATACTTAGCTCCATCCTTTTTAATCCTTCGCCTCATTTATATGTGCTTATTATACATTTACTAGTACCGATATTTATACAGCATTCAGGAATCTGTCTGACTTAACATTACTTGGCTACAAATCTGTGGATAGCGACCAACTGAGCTTCCACATATTTTCGCTTCAAATGGTCAAGTCCGACAGGCTCCCAGATTTGGAAAATTCACCCGTCTTAAGGTTGAATAAAAGCTCTAATTATTATCAGGATCCGTGTAATGCAATCAAAGTGTAAAATAGAATGAATATTCATTATTGTCAATGCATATTTATCCCTTATGTAGCACTGTTAATTTAAGGAAAATTTATAAATTATGAATATGTTGAAAATATACAGCAACAAAAACTATAGATCGATAGCAGGACATACTAACCGCAGAATAAGATAAAAGGCTATTATAGAATCAGGGCTACTGAGTACTAGCTTGTCAATGCTTCCTTAGAGACTATTCAGCATTCGACAATACTGCTTGCAGGTGTACGAAGTACATCCATAAGCATGACAAACTGTGTGCCTCTCGTAAGCCACCCCCTGCACAAGAGGTATTTACACAGCCTCTTTAATAAGATGTACCAAAGTTCACAAATCCAAGAACTACTTGTACCACAACCGAGAATTCAGTTATTGCGGCCTTCCATATTTTACAAATAATGTTCTGACATAAGATTCAAACTGGGCTGTCGTCATTATTTTTTTATTTTCAATAAAATTCTTACGATCATTTTCAGTTAATTTCTTGTTAAACCATTTTTTCCAGACCTTCTTCCTGAAAACCTCTTTACTGTATTTTTGTAATAATCTTTTTTGTTCAGCCTCACTGTAATCATTCCAGTAAAGAGCATAGGATCTTAATACATCTCTTTGAATAGCTGTTAAGTCCTTCCATTTGACAGGAGAAGCAAAAGCTATATTGGCGACAAATAATAAACTTACAGCACCGATGACAGACGTTTTAGAAATAAACATAGTAACACTCCATGTTGTTGTAAATAACAGGTTTCTTCCTGAAACCTATTGTTATTTCCCAGCACCCAATGTGGATACACAGGAAAATATTGAAATACCTCTAACCTACTCTTTATAGAAGCTACAAGTATTTATAAAAATAATTAGCAACTACTCAGCGTAATTATATGTATTTACGTCATTCATAATAATCAACAACCTCATGCCTCCGATAGTTATCACACTGAGTTGTTATGATAAATAAAGGACACCTCTCAAGTAAATTGAAATAATAACTAACCGTAGTGATCATACAACCAGTTGTAAATTTCAATTTCTTCCTTGGTATCTTCAGTATCTTCCCTTACGTCCTCAGAAGACTCGACTGTTTCATCACCTTTATTAATCAGTACTGGCGAGACCTGATCTTTTTTACTGATATTATAATTATTTTTATCTAAATCATTCGATGTAAGCATCAAACCAAAGGTAACGACAAACGCTAGCACACAAACTGCAGCTATACTTTGAACCAGATAAGACTTGCGATTAGTGAAACTGTTACTCAACAATCCTTTATCAATAGCGTGAAAGCGCGCCTGGGTCAACCTGCTTTGCACAGGAAAATCCAAAGCTTCAAGCTCCTTGTCTAGCGCTCTTTTCACTTCGGAGAGCAGGACTTTATCCTCATGTGAGTTTTTCATAGTCTCCTCAAAATTAACTGTCACATCTCCCTGGGAGGCTGTCCGAGAACTAGCTTTTAAAAAACACAGAAACAACATATAGTGTTTTTTTAGCACAATGA
>JALVFC010000132.1 GCA_027030285.1 Thiotrichaceae bacterium
AATGGAAGCGCGTACCCTGTCAGATTTGATGCGCATGATTATTTCACTGCGATCCTGAACCAGTTACATGGCTGATGTTGCAACTTGCACTCTTTCTATTATGGAAAACCCCAATAGGCTAACAGTAATCCAGAATTTACAGCATATCTTCTCACCTGCAAGAATAACCACGTAACACAGGCAAGCTGTTTTCTGATCCAGCGAGCCAGTGTGACATAAACGACCGTCAGGTAACAAAGCGACTTTAAACGTAATCAAAACACCCAAAAATCGCCGTTTATTCGGTAGTTAGTTATCCTCCTCATTGTTTTGATGAATAGCGTCTCTTCCCCGCATTGTCTATCTGACGGTCTTTTTCTTTGTGATTCGTAATTAATAAGAAAAAACTTATACTGCTAAGGCTATGGACTAATATCTGTATAATCGCCAATAAATCTTAATGAATATTAAAAAGTAACTGTCTGGCAAAATCCACTCAGCTACTATGAAGTACGACAGGAGACTCTCTTATGCCAACTATGGATAAACGAACTTTTTTAAAACTTGTTGCAATGGGTGTCGGTGGCACGGCCGCAGGAGCGATCCCCTGGATGATGAAGTCCGGCTATGCAAGTGAAAAAGGCAAAGCAGAGATGCCCAAAGGTTTTTACAGCTTGCCCATAAAAGGTCAGGCACGGATTCTACATTGCACAGATTTGCACGGGCAGTTATTACCTGTTTATTTCCGTGAACCCAATGTCAATCTGGGAGTAGGTCCCGCCAAAGGCCGCCCACCTCATATTGTTGGTAAAAACCTGCTGAAAACCATGCAACTGCCCCTGGATGGTCCTGAAGCTTATGCCTACACCTATCTGGATTTTTATGAAGCTGCCAGAAAATATGGCAAGACAGGTGGCTATGCGCATATTAAAACGCTGCTGGACATGCTCAGAAAAGATGCCGGTGGTGTCGAAAATACCCTGACACTTGATGGTGGTGACCTGTGGCAAGGCTCTGGTACTTCTTTGTGGACACGTGGTGTAGACATGGTAGAAGCTTCCAATATTCTGGGCGTAAACGTCATGGTAGGACACTGGGAATTCACCTATGAAGAGCAGGAAGTACTCAGTAATGTGGCGCTCTTTAAAGGTGATTTTATTGGTCAGAACGTGCGAGTTAAAGATGACGCACTGATGAGTGATGAATATGCCGATATGGTTGAAAAGAATGACGGGCGAGGTCTGTACGACGAAGATACTGGTTACGCCTTCCAGCCTTACGTTATGAAAAAAATCGGTGGCAAGCGTATTGCAGTAGTGGGTCAGGCATTTCCACGTACAGCCAATGCCAATCCTCCGGAGTTCTTTCCAGACTGGTCATTTGGCTTGCGCGAAGATGATATGGCACAGCTGGTTAAAAAAATCCGCACAGAAGAAAAACCTGATGCATTGATTATGCTCTCCCATAATGGCATGGATGTTGATGTAAAAATGGGCGAGAACATCCCTGGCATAGATGCCGTATTTGGCGGACATACTCACGATGGCATGCCCCAGCCACTGGAAGTTAAAAACAAAGAGGGTAAACGCTGCCTGGTTACTAATGCAGGCTCAAACGGCAAGTTTGTGGGTGTGATGGACTTTGATATTAGTGATGGCAAGGTGAATATGCACTACAAGATGCTGCCAGTAATTACTGACTGGCTGCCAGCAGATAAGGAAATGGAAGCCTATATCACACAAATGCGTAGCAAAAAGTATGACAAGAATATCCGTGAAGCACGTAACGAAAAGCTGCTTTACAACAAGTCCAGGCTTGGCAAGACCTACGATGAAATTCTGACTGAAAAACTGGCTATTGCGGATCGTACCCTGTATCGCCGTGGTAACTTTATGGGAACCTGGGATCAGGTGTTATGTAATGCACTGCGTGAAGAATACAAGGCAGATGTTGCCATGTCAGCTGGTGTACGTTGGGGTACAACCACGCTAAAAGGTGACTGGATCACCATGGAAGATGTGATGACGCAGTGTTCCATGACCTATGCTGAAACCTATGTCATGGATATGAAAGGAAAAGACCTGCTGGAAACACTGGAACAGATAGCAGACAACCTGTTTGATCCCGATCCCTACCTGCAATCAGGCGGTGACATGGTACGTACTGGCGGCCTCAACTACACACTGAACCCCAATAAAAAGCTGTATGAGCGCATTACGGACGCACATCTGGATAACGGCGATAAAATTGAACCCGACAAGACGTATAAAGTCGCTGGCTGGGCAACAGTTAACCGTACCCCTGATGGTCGCCTGATGTGGGATGTGGTACGTGACTATATTCTGAAAAACAAGGATAAGGACAATGTGCTTAAGCTGGAGCGTATAAACCGCCCCAAACTGGTTGGTGTCAGTGATAACCCTGGCATCGCAGATTATGCAGGTGAGACCGGGTAAGCTAAGTCAAACTTTCTTGTTCAGGAGGTGCGGCTTTAGCCGCGCACCAGGTGGCACTCCTGGTGTGGTTAAAGTTGCACGCAAGCGAGGATTCCAGGATCAGGCGCGCTGTCTGGCAAACAGGTTTTCCAGCCGCCTGTTCCACGCTTCCAGCCTGATGACTTTTGTATCAGCTTGTCCACCGGGCTGTACTTCCTGATTGATTCCGTTATTGGGTTGTTCTTCCGACACTTTTTTCCGTTTGTTATTCTGCTTCTTTTCAGTGTGGATCAGTTTTAGATGTTGGGCAGGTGATGAGTTTGACATAATTGTATCCTCCTTTGCCCACAAAGCTTAAGATACAAATGTGCAGATTATGTGCACAAGTCATGACATTACGAAGTAAATCCGCTACTCCTCCAGAAACCTCGGCATAATCTCTACCAGATTACAGGGCTTGTGATCAATATTAAGCTGGTGCGAGATAATCTGATCCCAGCCGTCTTTACAGGCACCTGGTGAGCCTGGCAGAGTAAATAATACCGTACCATTTGCCATGCCTGCGATAGCGCGTGACTGAATAGTCGAGGTGCGAATCAAGTCATAGGAAAGCATGCGGAAAAGCTCGCCAAAACCCTCTATTTGCTTGTCATAAAGCACCCTGAAAGCCTCTGGCGTGACATCCCTGCCCGTCAGTCCAGTACCGCCTGTGCTGATCACTACATGCACATCCGGATCAGCGATCCACTGACTTACCACGGCACGTATCTGATAAATATTATCGACAACGATACGTTTCTCCGCCAGCTGATGCCCAGCTAGCTGCAACCTCTCGACCAGTACATTACCAGATTTGTCATCGGCTTCAGTACGTGAATCAGATACCGTCAGAATAGCAATATTTAACGGCTTGCGAACCTTCTCAGTCATCACTTAACCTCCTGTCACTGGTGGGAAGAAAGCCAGTTCATCACCAGAGTGCACCAGCGCATCAGCATCAGCATACTCATGGTTAATGGCAATCAGTACCTTGTCAGGCATCTCCTGCTGTCCGGTTGCCGCTACCCATGCCTGACTTGCAGGAATCGGAGAGTCCACTTCTATCATGTCTTTCTCGCGCCCCATTGCCTCACGCAAACTGGCAAAATACATAACCTGAATACTCATTTTCTAGCCACCTGTCATTGACATAAAACGAATTACCCGATCTGGGCTTTCCTTAAATACATGGTGCTCCGGTTTCAAGCTCATTGAACTTTCGAGAACTTCAGCCAGCCCGGCATCACTAATGCCCTGCCGCAATAAAGGGCGCAGTTCAACCTTATGCTCATCACCCAGACACAGATACAATGCACCATCTACTGATATGCGCACACGATTGCAGGTCTCACAGAAATGCTGTGAAATGGGCGTAATAAAACCAATATGCAAATCATTGTCTCGTACCCTGTAATAACGCGCTGGCCCTCC
The DNA here is from genome assembly GCA_027030285.1 of Thiotrichaceae bacterium. Taxonomy (GTDB): domain Bacteria; phylum Pseudomonadota; class Gammaproteobacteria; order Thiotrichales; family Thiotrichaceae; genus HyVt-477. Next base: position 3,885 of record JALVFC010000132.1, read on the forward strand.
ACCTGGAACCATGCCGGGGATCAGATCAAAAGTGTCAGACAAGGTGCGAATCACTTTCTGCAAATCCAGATAATTCCCACTGGCATTTCTGCCCGTGCTGCCCACTGGCATGGTTTCAATAAAGCGCAGGGTAAAACCCATTTCAGCACAATAGTTCACCAGGTCAATAAACTCGTCATCGTTCACCCCTTTCATGGCAACGGTATTAATCTTCACCGGCGACAAGCCAGCTTCTTTTGCCGCAGCCAGACCTGCCAGAACCTCCTCCAGCTTGCCATTTCCTGTGATTTCTTTAAAGCGATCCGCTTTCAGAGAATCCAGGCTAACATTAATGCGGCTGACACCTGCCTGTTTAATGTCGGTGGCATAGCGGTTTAGCAAGGCAGCGTTGGTGCTTAGAGATAAATCCTCCAGCCCATCCAGAGCAGCTAATCTGCCAGCAAGCTCTGGCAAGTTCTTGCGAACCAGCGGTTCACCACCTGTGAGGCGCACACGGCTCACCCCCAGCTGTGCAAAAGCAGCGATCACGCGCTCAATTTCATCAAAGGTGAGCCAGTTTTCAGGTTCTTCAAAACCCTTAAAGCCTTCCGGCATACAATAAAAGCAGCGCATATTGCACTTGTCTGTTACCGACAGGCGCACATACTCCACCGTTCTGCCAAAAGAGTCCTGGAGTTTATCCTGCTGTTGTGTTGATGGCGGTTGGGAATGTTCCATAGTACAACTATATCAGGATTTGTAGAGACACAAACCAATCCATGATGCTTAATCGGGTTTTACTGATCTGAAATAACTATTCAGCGCGTTGATATGCAGTGGAGGTGGCAAGGTATTGACATATCGTTACGTTGAGTAGTTACTCTGAAATAGCGTAACTACTCAGGGTGCTAAACAGCGAAGGCAGTAAGTTATTGATGATCAGGGGCGCTGTAAATACATCCCTGTACGCTCTACGGCAGCATCCCTGCTGCCGAAGCCCTAATCATCAATAACTTACTGACTTACCTATAATTACGTTGAGTAGTTACAAATAACAAAAAAATACAGCTTGTTTCCAGGTGGCTTAGCTCAGAATGGTTTCAATACCCCTGCTTTCCAGGAATTCTGTTAGCTGGGTAAACTCTTTAAGCTTTTCCGGTCTGCTGGAAATGGCTTTTACCCACTTGGGAAGAAAGCTGACATAGGCGGGTTTGTCGTTGAGTATTCTCTGTATGGACAGTTTGTCAGGCACAAAGTTATAGATACCTAGTGATGCCTTTAGGCTGCGAAGCTTCTGATCTATTTTTTTAATACGTCGATGATGCTGTTTGTTCGCCTGGTGGGGAATAAGAAAAACAATTTGCGGATGTTCTTTTGGTAATAATTCCAGGTGTTTGATAAGGAATACAATAAAAGAATTATCAAGCAGGCTGGCGCCGCTTAAAGAAAGCAATAACTGTTTTTTTGCATAGCGTTTGTCAGCTATCTGTTGGGTGAGCTTTTGTACCAGTAAACGATCCCAGAAGATGGCTGGTTTTAGTGAGCCGCTTTTTTTCAGTTTTTGATTAATGCGCTGTTGCTCCTGTGCATCAAACTGTAGTTTTACGAAATAATGATTAATCTCCGAGTGGTGAGTGCTTGTCAGAGGCTGGAATTTTAGTTTTACCGGTTTCATGTTTTTCATAAGCTCAGAGAATCCGTTAGTTTTACTGATTGCAGGTTTCCTGATCTGTATATCTGATTCAGGTGCTGGCAAATGTGTTTTTTTTTCAGATAGTTCTACCCAGGGAGATGCCGGAGTGGTTGCCATATTTTTTGGATTTGCTGCGTCTGGAATGTTCAAATCATCTTCGATCTTGTGAACCCAAAGTTGCATGCAGCGTGTTTTACTTAGCACTGCTGGCGCTACGCGTATAGCAGCACGAATATGTTGACCATCAATCGTGTTTAGTGTCATTAGCAAGGTTTGCTTCATGTCTGCATAGAGCGATTGTTTTTGCACAAAATGCTGAAACATCTGTTTGCTTTTGTCGGGTATCAGGTCATTGATAGAAGTTGATTTCAGCTCTGCCATTGACTGAAAGCCAAACACTGAAAGATAGGTTGGGTTGGCATGAACATGTGTACCTTTATACAGGTAGGCAATAGGCTCAGGAGTCATGTTGACCAGCCAACGGTTACGTTTATCAGTAATGGACAACAGGTGTTTGCAATTCCGAAACTCTTTTTTTAGTTGTGAATAAGTAAACAGGTTTTTTATAAATGCAGCAGTGCTCTGGCTTTCTTTTTTGGAAATTATCTGTGGGATGCTGCCAATTTCAAGACCGGATAGATCACGTGACAGCTGCCGGAAGTGATCAGCCTGAGTGATGAGAAGTGTATCAACTGAGTATCTGATCAGTAGTTTTTTATAGGTGCTCAGGTTTTTTTGTTCTGCATAACTGATGAACAGGATATTAGTCTTGTGTTCTAATAAACATTTAATAATGGCAGCAGGGTTGTTAGCAACAGTTTGCAGGCGGATATTTTCTTTCAGTGGATTTAGTAGCTCTGTTAAAGTGGCTTCTATGTTGTTACTTGTATTGGCACTGTTGTCACTGTCGCTCGTGGCATTGCTATTGGCTTCGCTGCTAGCAATAATCAGGCAATAAATCACGTTTTGTTTATTGTTTTTAGACATAAATCTAACTTATCAATGTGGCGACAGGATGCAACTGGATGTGCCGTTTTTCCCGACTATAGCGTCAACTCTCTGGATTAAGCGTAATGAAAATTTTTGAAATGAGGCTGGTATGGAAATTGCTGTGTTTCTACCTGCTCTCTTCGCCTTTACAAGCAGACCTGGATCTGCACGCGAGCGTTGCGGATAAAGAAAGTCAGCCGCAGAAACCACGCTCATGGAGCTTGCAGCAGCACTCGCTCGCACTGGAGCTGGTGCCACATTCACCGAAAGAGATAAAAGGTTTTTTTATAGCTAGAGGGTTCCCGGCAAGGATAGCTGAAGAGATTTCACAACAGTGTGTATTCCAGGTGGTGATAAAAAATAGTGTTGCTGAGTCATCTGAAGCAAAAATCGAACGTCCACTTTTAACAGTTTCACTAAAGCAATGGCGAGTGCGGCATCAGGGGGTTGTTAAAGCGATGAAATTAAAAGAACAATGGGATGCGGAATGGACACAGGGTTTGGTGAGTGATGCAGCACGTCTGGCATTCCGCTGGGCAACCTTTCCATCTGAGCAGGAGTTTGCACCAGTTGGGGACTATGCATGGGGCATGATTACGGTGGGTTTGCCGCCAGATGAGCCATTTGCTTTACAGGTGGTTTGGCAGGAAGGGAAGCAGGCTTTTACTCAGTGGATAGAAAATATGCGTTGCCCAAAAGATTATTAAACTCTAATGTAGCTATACAGGGGCTTTTAGGGTAGAATGCCCCGTTTTTATTTTTGGCTTGCTCTGCTGAAATTTCATTAACCTTGTTCCTGGCTGGAACTAACTGATAGATAACTATATTTAGAGAATAACCATGACTGATTTATCGCATTACCGAAATATCGGTATTTTTGCCCACGTTGATGCGGGTAAGACCACAACAACAGAACGTATTCTGAGTTTGACTGGTAAAATCCACAAGATTGGTGAGGTTCACGATGGTGAAGCAACAACCGACTTTATGGAGCAGGAAGCAGAGCGCGGTATTACTATTCAGTCAGCAGCGGTAAGTGCTTACTGGAAAGACCACCGTTTAAACATTATCGACACACCGGGACATGTTGACTTCACCGTTGAAGTTTATCGTTCATTGAAGGTGCTGGATGGTGGTGTTGGTGTTTTCTGTGCCTCAGGTGGTGTAGAGCCCCAGTCAGAAACCAACTGGCGTTATGCAAACGAATCAGAAGTGGCGCGTATTATCTTCGTCAACAAGCTGGATCGCGTGGGTGCTGATTTTTATCGCGTGGTAAAGCAGATTGAAGACGTGCTGGGTGCTAATCCATTAGTCATGGTACTGCCAATTGGCTCAGAAGATAATTTCACCGGTGTGGTTGATTTGTTGACACGCAAAGCCTGGGTATGGGATGGCTCTGATGACCCCATGAACTATGAAATTCAGGATGTGCCTGAAGATATGGTTGACCAGGTTGAAGAATGGCGCGAAAAACTGATTGAAACCGCAGTTGAAGTTGATGACGATGCCATGGAAACCTACCTTGAAGGAGAAGAGCCAGATATGGATACCATAAAGAAATGTATCCGCAAAGGCACACGTGAGTTGGCATTTTTCCCAACTTACACTGGTTCTGCTTTCAAGAATAAAGGTATCCAGTTGGTACTTGATGCAGTGGTTGATTATCTTCCAGATCCTACAGAGGTTGATCCTCAGCCCATTATTGACGAAGAAGGTAATGAAACAGGTGAGTTTGCCATTGTTGACCCAGACGAGCCATTACGCGCCCTGGCATTCAAAATTATGGATGACCGCTTTGGTGCACTGACCTTTATACGCGTCTATTCCGGCAAGCTGGAAAAAGGCATGACCGTATTAAATACGGCAACAGGCAAAACAGAGCGTATCGGGCGTATCGTTGAAATGTCTGCTGATGATCGTATTGAGCTGGATGGTGCCCAGGCTGGTGATATCGTAGCTGTGGTCGGTATGAAAAATGTCCAGACAGGTCACACATTATGTGATCCCAAACATCCGGCAACATTGGAGTCCATGGTCTTCCCCGATCCTGTTATCTCTATTGCAGTTGCCCCCAAAGACAAGGGTGGCTCAGAGAAAATGGGTATTGCCATTGGCAAAATGGTGGCAGAGGATCCTTCCTTCCGAGTGGAAACAGACGAAGACAGTGGCGAAACCATCCTCAAAGGAATGGGTGAGCTACATCTGGATATTAAAATTGACATCCTCAAGCGTACTCACGGTGTAGATGTAGAAGTAGGTAAGCCGCAGGTAGCCTATCGTGAAACCATCACCAAGCGTATCGAAGACAGCTATACACACAAAAAGCAGTCAGGTGGTTCTGGTCAGTACGGTAAAATTGATTACGTTATTGAGCCAGCTGAAACAGGTGAAGGCTTCTCCTTCGAATCCCAGGTTACCGGTGGTAACGTACCCAGAGAATACTGGGGTGCTGTTGAAAATGGTTTTGCAACAAGCATGGAACAGGGTGTACTGGCAGGCTTCCCTTGTGAGGACGTAAAAGTAACCTTGATGGATGGTGCTTACCACGCGGTTGACTCCTCTGCCCTGGCATTTGAAATCGCAGCCAAAGGTGCATATCGTCAAACCATGCCAAAAGCGGGTCCACAGCTGATGGAACCGATTATGAAGGTAGACGTATTTACCCCTGAAGATCATGTAGGTGATGTAATAGGTGACCTGAACCGTCGTCGCGGCATGATCAAGTCACAGGAAGCAGGTGCTACTGGTGTGCGTATCAAAGCTGATGCACCGCTGAGTGAAATGTTCGGCTACATTGGCGACTTGCGCACCATGACATCTGGACGTGGACAGTTCTCCATGGAATTCTCACACTATGCTCCTTGCCCCAAAAATGTGGCAGAAGAAGTGATTAAGGAAGCCCAGGAGCGTAATGCCAAAAAATAACAGCTGAATATCTTTCAGTAAAACAGAAGCCCCGTTCTGGAAACAGAGCGGGGCTTTTTTGTACTTTCGATTTGTGAAGCCGACTGAATTGCAATACGCTTATAGACGTGTAACTCTATTTAGGAGTCTCTGGTAAAGTCACAGTCAAATAATCTTTGGAAAAACAATGAACATTAAACTACTTCCTGCCTTGTTTTTTTTACTTCTGCTATTAACTGCTTGCGGAGATGATGCAGACAAAACCAGGGTGCGCGGACAGTCTAAGCCATTTTCTGAACAGACAAACAAGGTCGGTAATGTTGGCACAGAAGTCGGCGACATTGCAGGTATCTTTGCTGCTTATCCCACAAAACAAGTGGCTGCTCACACCTATGTTATTCATGGCCCCCGCGAGATGCCAAACAAGGCGAATAGAGGGTTTATGAATAATCCTGCTTTTGTGGTAACAGACAAGTCGGTAATCGTGATTGATCCTGGCTCCAGTGTTCAGGTTGGACGGGCGCTGGTGGCACGTATTAAAGAAGTGACTCATAACCCGGTTACGCACGTTTTTGATACCCATATACATGGCGATCACTGGCTGGGTAATCAGGGTATTCAGGAGGCTTTTCCTGATGCCACATTCTATGCTCATCCCAAAATGATTGAAAAAGCGAATGCTGGTGCTGCTGAGGAGTGGGTGTCTTTAATGCTCAGCCTGACCGGGAATGCAACCGCAGGGACAAAGCCTGTAGTGCCGAAGAATGCACTACAGAGCGGGCAGCAATTTAGCGTTGATAATATAACCATCAAGACGCATGTTGGCGCTGGCAAAGCGCATACTGAAACGGATGTTATGTATCAGGTGGTGGAGGATAAGGTTTTATTTACGGGGGATAATGTTACCAATCTGCGTATTCCACGCATGGATGATGGCAGCTTTGCAGGCAGTATTGCAGTGGCTGATTACGCTTTGTCTCTGCCTGTAGACGTTGTGGTGCCAGGGCATGGGCCGACGGGTGACAAGCGGGTAATTCGTGCTTACCAGAAGTATTTATCCATTGTCTATAACGAATCAGGGCTGTTGACCGAGGAAGGTCTCGAACCCTTTGAAATGAAGGATGCTATCCTGCAAAAACTGGCTGACTATCAGGACTGGTCAGGATTGCAGGAGGAGGTTGGGCGACATATTAGTCTTGCAGTGATTGAAGCGGAGGCTGCTGATTTTTAATCTTCTGGTTGCTGGGGTCAGGCTTAGTGAGCCTTTTTGTTTTTGCCAACCAGTCTTAGAATAGCTTCGTCTTCAATGTGGTAAAAAACCCGATTCGCCACTTTACGAGAAGCGAGCACACCTTTATCGCGCATCACACCAAGATGTTGTGAAATGTTGCTTTGGCTTGTTCCTACAGACTCAACGATATCTTGTACACTCACTTCGTCTGTACCCAGTTTACACAGGATTTGCAAGCGTAGCGGATGTGCAATCGCTTTTAATGAACGTGACGCATCTTCCAGCTCAGCATTAGCCAGCAGACCCTGTTCAAACTTGCAATTTGCAGTAATGTTGGACATGATTTCTCTATAGGTTGTCTAATAAGTATATAATTATACACTAATATACTATTTTTCACAGTTTAATTTATTTATTACTAGATATAAATTAAGTTATCAGAGATTTAACCTTTTGTTCTATTGGCTAAAATACAATAGTGCTGTGCTGAATAGCTAAGCAATGTGTGCTCTTTATTACTCAGTTTGCGCACCCTCTTTACCGGACTTCCCAGCCACAGATAGCCGCTTTTCAGAACCTTTCCGGGCGGAACCAGGCTCCCTGCACCTACCATTACATGGTCTTCAATAATCGCACCATCCATTACAATACTGCCCATACCGATAAGGCAATAATCCTGGATAGTACAGGCATGTAATACTGCTTTGTGTCCGACAGTTGTATCATTACCGACTAGCAATGGTAGCCCCTCAGGCTCGCCAGAGTATTCACTGCCATGCGTAACATGCAGGACACAGCCATCTTGAATATTGGTGCGCTTGCCAATACGGATACTCTGCACATCTCCACGGATAACCGTAAAAGGCCAGATGGAGCTTTCTTCACCAATTCGCACATCACCGATTACAAGTGCACTTTCGTCAATATAGGCAGATGAATGTATGGTAGGGCTGATGCCTTCAAAATTGCGCGTTGTCATAGTGAAACTGGTTTTAATTTATCAGCATCTAAAGTGGATACCTGAGCAAGTTCTGCAATGCTTTTGTTGAGTGTAGGGTGAATGACGTCAGCAGCAATTTCTGCCAGAGGGAATAACACAAAGTCATATTCGGTAATTTCCCTTCGAGGAATATCCATTTGTGGGTGAAGAACCCTTTGGTCGTAAAGTAACAGGTCGATGTCCAGTGTGCGTGAACTGAATTTTTTTCCGGCACGTGAGCGCTGATGTTCATCTTCTATGGTTTTAAGGTAGCTTTCCATTTGCTGTGGGCTGAGGGAGGTTTGCAAGCCCGCGGCGAGGTTTAAAAAAGGATCCCCATCAAAACCAACCGCCTCAGTTTCATAGATAGTGGAAAAGATAATATCAGGATAATCCTGTTGCAAACGGGTAAGGCAGGAGCGTATGTTTTTTTCGCGATCTATATTGCTGCCAATACTTAAATAGACTTGTGCTAGCCTAGTCATCAGAAAAATCCTGTGCGGTGCGTTCGATAATTACCCCAACTTCACTGGAACCTGTTACTGCACCCGGCTTGCCCAGTGTGATTTTAATCCAGGGTAGGTTAAACTCTTTAATCAGCAGTGCTGCCAGTTCCTCTGCAAGGGTTTCAACTAGCTGGTATTCCGTTTTTTTGACAAAGGCAGTGACAAGTTTCGCCGCAGCTTTATAGTTCATGGTGTCTTCAATAGCATCTGATGCAGCGGGAATACGATTATCCCAGCCCATTTCAAGATCTATGCGTATTTGCTGGCGAATGCGTCGTTCCCACTCATATATCCCTATCAAGGCATTGATACGCAGATCACGAACGTAGACTTTATCCATAGTGACATCAATTGTGTTGGTTATAGGGGAGACTGATCTTCTAAAAGTTTCTGATTTCATCCGAACATAAATCACACTATAGCAAGTTTAACGCAATAGAAAAAAAGCAGCTTCCATTAGGCTATTATCTGCTGATGGAGTGTTCTCAGGAGGTATTTTATGTTGTTCTTTCACCAGCAAGGTAGTGGGGGAAGAAGTGAAGCTGGGAGCTGATTTCTCACCGGGCTTAAATCGGTAGTGTCCGGTAATAGGGAAAGTAAACAGCATATTCTCCATTTTTGGACCTTGCCCAATATTGTGAACAATCAAAGGTAGCTTTGGGTCATCTGTCGAATACTCGTCCACTACAATGCCGATATGTGGCGTTTTGGGCCCCAGATGCCAGGTTACCAGATCACCAGGAAGGTAATCTGCCGGATTGTTAGTGATGGGTAATGTTTTCCCATATCGACGAAAAAAGACTTGCAGGTTATAGACACGGCGATGATCGATATTAGGATCAGGCTCTGTATTGCCCCAGCGCATGTGGCTAGGGCAAAGCTGAAAGTTATCAAGCATGTCTTCATGTACCAGTTGCTGCAAGTCGATACCAAGTTTGCGGTAAGCCCGGATCAATACATCAGTACAGACACCACGGTCAGAGGCAATATCTCCCATCGGGTAGGAAATATAGCGATAACTGGCATCATATTTAACATGGTGCTGCGTACGGTCTTTGGCAGCAGCTATCAATCGTTGAAAAAAATCTGCTGGTTTGTCCGGTGTTTCTTCATCTTCTGATTGCAAAACAATAGGTGGTAATGCGGTAGCGGGGTTAACCGGTGGTGTCGCAAGGATTTTTCTCTTTAGTATGGAAGTCAGCTGTTGTTGCATCAACTTTAATGAAGTTTTGTTCAGTGAGTAGCCAGAGTTGCTGCTTGTGGCTTGCGCATCGATAGGAGTCGTTTCAGTATATGCAGAACTTGCCACTGACAGCAGAACAGGCAGGCAACAATATGACAAGGTTTGTGGTAAGCGATAAAAAAAGCACATAACGGGAATCTCTTGTCTCAAGTATATAACAAACAGGGGCATTGATCGGGGTTTCATTGGCACTCAGGACAGCCAATAGT
>JALVFC010000133.1 GCA_027030285.1 Thiotrichaceae bacterium
TGCCTTTAAAGAACGTAATTTATCCAGTGCCTTGTTACGGGTCACTGTTGCCATCCAGGTAATGGCTTTGCCTTTTCCCTGATGATAAGTATTCGCACTATTCCATATTTTCAGATACGCCTCCTGGAGGGTTTCTTCAGCCAAACTTCGTTGCTTCAGCAAACCAAGCACCAGACTAAACAGTCTGGGTGAGGTTAGCTCATAGAGCTGCTTAAATGCTTCTCTGTCCCTGTGCGGACTCGCACACCGCATCAGCAACTCGTTATAGTTATCTTCCATACGATTATTCTTAAAAAATCCAGTTGAACCGAGTCTACCAAACTCTGAAATAGAAATATTAGTTATTTTAACCTTAATCTACAGCTGTTTGGAAATACTGCCCCAAGGGAGGACTAAACACCTGCATGAGAGTAAGTTAATTAGCAAATAACTACAGTACCTCATAAACCTGAATTTAATGTATTCTTCTTAGAGTGTTATAGAAGTTACAAAAGCCATAAATAACTATCACAGGCTGACTAATCAGTTAGCTGCGTTCAATTTTATAACTGCTATTAGAACCCTCTTCGGAAGATCACTACCTATAGTTACGGCTAGAGCAAACATTGGATGCATATAGCCTGAACTTATTGTCGGATATTACTTCTATCACATAGCCAGGCCGCCCCCCTGACGCCACTGGAGTCACCATGTACGGGTTTACACAAACGTGTGGAGACTTCATCAGAAAATACATATTGACCCCATAACGCGGGCACATTGCGATACAGTCGGTCAATATTGGACATACCACCGCCCAGTACAATGACATGAGGATCAAGCACATTGATAACATGCGCCAGGCTGCGCGCCATACGATTTTCATAATCAGCCAGCGCCTGCTCGCATTGCTGATCACCAGATCCTGCAGCAGCGACTATTTCCTCTGCTGTCAGCCTGCGCCCGTTTTCTTGATAGAACAAAGCAGCAAGACCTGTCCCCGATAGCCATGTTTCGATACAGCCATTTTTTCCACAATAGCAGTTCAGACCAGGCAACTCATTTGGCAATGGCCACGGTAGCGGGTTATGTCCCCACTCACCCGCAATCGCATTGGCTCCTATGATTATTTGCTCATTAATCACAACACCCGCACCAACACCAGTACCCACAATTACGCCAAAGACACTCTGTTCACCGGCTGCTGCACCATCTACAGCTTCGGACAGGGCAAAACAGTTTGCATCATTTTCGATATACACCTTTTTGCCCAGATGCTTTTGCAAATCCTGTACAAAAGGCATGTTATTCAAACAGGTCGAGTTGGAGTTTTTCATGAGTCCAGTAGCAGGTGAAATAGCGCCTGGTGTACCCATTCCCACCACATCACATCCCCCTGCCATCTTTTCAGCTTGCTGAACAAGTAACTCTATAGCCTTGATAATACCCAAATAATTACCCTGTGGCGTTGCTACACGCTGACGATACAAGGTTTCACCCTGATCCGACAGAGCAATAATTTCTATTTTTGTACCACCTAAATCTATTCCTAATTTATTCATCTTTATCTATTTCAGCTATAATGCATCGCAGAATACGATGGGCGTTATCATAATATGAAGACCGTGCAAACAATAATGACAGCTAATAATCCTCACTATATGCCACAAAGAGAAACACAATTGATCATCAGCGCACAACAGGAAGCTGCTGATCAGCTGGGTAAACACATCTATTTTTCGGACTCTCTAAATTCAGGGGGGCGCGGACCAGAACTGGCGATTATTCCTGCAGGTCACTTCGAGATGGGAGCAGCACCACGTGAACATGGCAGGCAGCCTGAAGAAACACCTCAGCATTATGTAAATATCAGTCAACCTTTTGCCATTGGGCGTTACACCGTAACTGCTGATGAATTTGAGCGCTTCCGAGCAGCGACACACTGGCATTTACGCCCGGAACTGATCTGGTCAAAAGGTAAAAAACCCGTGATCAATATCCGTGTATCAGATGCAAAACTGTATCTTGACTGGCTCAGCGATGAGACGGGCAAAACCTATCGTCTGCCCACAGAAGCAGAATGGGAATATGCCGCTCGTGCCGGCAGCACTACTCCCTTCTGTTTCGGCGAGGATGTCAGTTGTAGGGAAGTACACTTTGACTCCTTATCACCCTACCGGGATATCAACAAAAAGAAATGGTTTCTTCCCCGTTGCCTACCCATGCCAACGAGTATCGAAGTTGGCAGCAAACCCGCCAATCTGTGGGGGCTACATGAAGTTCACGGTAATATCTGGGAGTTCACCGATAGCCCGTGGACAAACTCCCACATTAATGCCAACAGAGATGGAACTTCAGACAAGCACTACCATACACCCTGGATTACCACCAAAGGCGGCTCCTGGTTTGATGGTGCTAACAAGGCACGTAGTGCTGCAAGAATGCGTAGACATTTCGATGAAATGGATACCAATCTGGGGTTTCGTGTACTCAGGGAACTGGGGCAAAAACTGGATCAGGCATGATTATAGAGTGCCCTCGCTGCAGGTCTCGCTATGACTCCACGCTAAAAAAACCAGGCGCACCCATATCCTGTCGTTGTGGACAAACATTTTATACCCCAAAACTACCCAGCCTCGCCAAAGCAGTCAATTGCCCTAACTGCGGTGGTAGCGCCAGCCCTGATCAAAATAAATGCGACTATTGCGGTGTTTACCTGGCATTTGCACGCTGCCCCTCCTGCTTTAGCATTGCCCCTTATCGAGGTGCGAAATTTTGTGCCGAATGTGGGAATTCACTGACTCAACCTGCCAAAGCAGTACAGGAATCCGCGCATAAATTTGCCTGTCCTCGCTGCAATGCTGGCAAAGCCGGGGCTCGTAGCAAAATTTATCTGGAAACAAAAAAAGTAGGTGAATATATCGTAGATAGCTGTACCCAGTGCAGCGGCGTATGGCTGGATCATACTGCTCTGGATAAAATATTGGCACAAAGCAACCAGCAAAAATCATCTCAGGCTGTTTTGGGGAAAAGCCCGGTTAAAGTGAGTGATTTGCCACGTCACAAAGTCGCCTACCTTGCCTGCCCGGAATGCAGCGAAATGATGCACCGCAGAAATTTTGCCAAACGATCTGGGATTATTATTGATGAATGTACTGCTCACGGCATCTGGTTTGATAAGCAGGAGCTGGCAGCCGCCATCCAGTTTATCCGTTCCTCACCGGAAGTTATCAAGTATGATGATATTAAATTTGGTGTAAATTACAAACCACCCAAAACCACACATACAAAACCGGCTTCTAAACCACTCAAAGACAACCGAGTCGAAATAACCGGTGGAGACTTGCTGGATCTGTTTCTTGAGCTACCTTCCCTCTTCAAATAAAGATCATTATGTCAACACATACCCCAAACCAGATTACCCTGACCAAACCAGATGACATGCATTTGCATGTGCGAAACGGAGAGGCACTAAAAAGTGTTATTAACCATACTGCAAGACAATTTGCACGCGCTATTATTATGCCAAACTTGGCTCCCCCAATAACACAGGTACAACAGGCTCAGGCCTACCAGCAAGAGATACTGGATGCGCTAGATGACGATAAAGGATTTACAGCCTTAATGACGCTCTATCTCACCGACAACACCAGCCCCAGAACAATTCAACAAGCAAAAGAATCCGGTACTATCCATGCACTAAAACTATACCCTGCTGGAGCCACCACCAATTCAGATGCCGGTGTAAGCAACATCAAAAACATCTATGCCACACTCGAAAGTATGCAAGAAACTGGCATACCTTTGCTGATTCATGGGGAAGTTACTGACCCTGATATAGATATATTTGATCGTGAAAAAATTTTTATTGATAGAGTATTAGAGCCACTTATTAAAGATTTTCCTGAACTAAAAATTGTACTGGAACATATCACAACCCGAGATGCAGTAAGTTTTATTCAGGAGTCCCCAGCACACATTGTCGCCACCATCACGGCACACCATCTACTCATTAATCGAAATGCAATATTCAGGGGAGGCATTCACCCCCACCATTACTGCCTACCTGTATTAAAACGTGAATCACATCGCAAGGCACTCGTCAAAGCAGCCACCAGCGGCAACCCGAAATTCTTCCTCGGTACTGACAGCGCTCCTCATGCCCAACACGCCAAAGAATCAGCCTGCGGGTGTGCAGGCATGTATACCGCATTTAATGCCATGGAGCTGTATAGCGAAGTATTTGATAATGCAGGCGCTTTAGACAAGCTAGAAGATTTTGCCAGTACATTTGGGGCAACGTTTTATGGTCTGCCAAAAAATCAGCAACAAATAAGATTAAGCAAGCAGACATGGACTGTACCCGAATACTTACCCTATGGGTCTAATATGATCGTCCCCTTTCGTGCAGGTCAAAACTGTCGTTGGCAACTACTACACAACCACGACTCATAAAGAATAATAATGTGTTTAATACACAACCACATATTGTTCAGTTATTGTTCATATTCCATTAATTATTCGGTGAATTACTACATAGTGTAGTCAACAAATAAACACTGCTACCAACAGTTATCAACAATTATTAAGCAGATCACAAGCTGATAATAAATACAACTAATAAACTTGAGTTATTAATAAGCACCTTGGTAAATAACTGTTTTTTCGAATATGTTTTTGTTTATTAATATTGATCTAGAAAAATAGGATCAGCGCTACAAAATTACCGACAGGAAGTGTACAAAAGTTATTCACAAAGTTATCCACAGTGTAATGTACTGAAAATTAATATTAAAGTTGCATTCAGGGTGAAGGTTATTAATTACACATATATGTTTATTTTTTGATCTTCTGCCTATGTGCCAGGCAATATGTCAGCCAGGTCTTGTTTTCCAGGAAATAATTCGATTAACTCATACCTTCCACTTTCATATTCCTTTTTCGTGCTAAAGGAACATACATCTGGAATCTATATAACCTGAGACAATTAACATCTTTTTGTTCATTTTATATTCATATAAAGTTCAGCAAGCACAAAACTACAACATACAGTAGATAAGAAATAAACACTGCTACCACGAGTTACTCACAGTTTCCAATAGCCATCTGATTGACTGATAAATATTTCTGATCATAGGTTAGTATTTCTACATTTATTGTATAGATTGTTGTTCTATATAATATTATATTGATACACAAAGAATCGAACAAAAAACATCAAAATATTGCAACCCCCTGTTGCTACTAGAATAACAACAGTTATTCACAAAGTTATCCACAGGAAGTTATTGGCATTATTTTTACTAATAGATGCTCAAGCTCTATTAAGGTAACACCTGACTTACATTCAGTTCATCACAACTACTAAATTCCAGGTCAGGACTTAACAACTACAGTTATCTCGGAAGACACTCTACTAATCAGCCAACAATATAGACCCAGATAATAATTTGCTACAATCAGCGGAACTTCTATCAGGACGCGACCATGCACAATTCTGTTTCTACAATGACCCCGATGCCCAGTATCTCTGAGCACGTCGTAAAGTTTAAAGAAACAAAGAACCCTCTGTATTTACTTAAAGCCATATACTTGATTTTAAGAAGAGGTAGAACCCATGAATTACTCTATGGCATCTACTGCAAATGGATACATAGACCTTCAATAGTTGTAGCTGATCACAGCAACACGCAACAAAATAAATCCATCAAGTCCATACTTGATGACTTCCATGACAACATTTTGTTCTATAAGCGTGAGTTTCTTAGTAAGGCGCAACTCCAGGAAATTTATGGCGACCGTTATGCTATTGACAAATTACCAACCAACTTCGGGGGTACCCGTGCCGAAAGCATTATAGAAGTGGGTAATTGCCTGGTCATGGGCGAATACGACATGACACCCAAATGCTCGAAAATTGCCATCCTGAGCAAAAATGATTGCCAGATCAATGACTACTATGAGGATAAATCAGGTATTCGGCATATCCACGCAATACACATTTATAGCGATAACAGCATTCTGGTCGCCACTGGTGACCGCCTTAAAGTGCTGGATTTATGGAGCTACAAAACTACATCATCTGGTGTTCAAATTGCTTTCAAAAAAAGATTAAAACGCTTTCTTGCCGGTTATACAGCCATCTCAAATATCGGCGGTGACTTTTATTTCGGCACCGACTTTAGTGCCCGACCCAATTACATCGAAATGATGAATGGCAAAAAATTCTTTTTCCCTGAGCCTGCCTATACTCAGTTTGTAATGAATTTTCATACCTATGAAGACCGCTACCTACTATCCTTAAATAGTAATCTGGCAGATTTTGGAGATGAAGCCATCAAGACATTGTCTATTTTCGATACAAAAACACAACAATTCGTGTACTGTGAGAAAGTTGAGTTACCTGAATAATTAATACCCGTGAGTGTTCAACCACCATGAACCTGCCTACCATCAAGCAACTGCGTTATTTTGTCGCGCTGGAGAAAAAGCAACATTTTGGCAAAGCCGCTGAATCCTGCTTTGTATCCCAGTCAGCATTTAGCGTAGCCATTCGTGAGCTGGAAAGCCTGCTAGGCACACAACTGGTTGACCGCACCAACAAAACCGTAACAATCACCCGTGTCGGAAAAGAAATTGCCTCACATGCCAACCGCTGTCTACGGGATCTCGAGTACCTGACATCCATCGCCAAAAGCAACGACGAACCTCTATCCAGTCGATTAACACTGGGAGCCATCCCCACTATTGCGCCTTTTATTCTGCCTGAACTGGTTCCACAGTTACGTGATGCCCACCCTGACCTACAGCTATATCTAACCGAAGACACCACGCTAAATCTGTATACTCAGCTCATGGACGGAGATCTGGATTTATTGCTCATCGCACTGCCCTACAAGCTGGCAGGTGTTGAAGTCATGTCGCTATTCAAAGACGAGTTTGTCTTAGCTTGCCGGAAAAATACTGAATTGATTGACCCGGAAAAATACAACCACACAGACCTGCCCACAGAAAGTATTATCTTGCTGGAAGACGGACACTGCCTGCGTGATCACGCACTGTCTGCCTGCCATATACGCAATCAGGATACTGTCAACCGCTTTGCAGCCAGTAGCCTGTTGACACTCATAGAGATGGTAGATTCAGACCTTGGCATCACCTACCTGACTGAAATGACCAAAGACTCCACCATGCTCAAACACACCAATATCAAAACCTGGCCACTGGAAGAAAACAGCTATCGTGAAATCGGACTGGTGTGGCGCAAAAACAGTTCGCAAGCTGAGGAGTTTCGACTACTCGGCGAATTTATTAAAAAACACTGTCGACATGCAAAATAGTGCAATAATCTGCTAATCTGACAAGCATGTTTACCTCCACTAACCAGCTCATCCTGCACCCTGGCAATGCCAATGACAGCATTGAACACCAGCAACTATTAAAGTTTCTTAAGCACTCTGGCTATATTGGAGAAACTGAAAAGAACCACCGTTTTCAGGTAGGAGAAAAGTTTTTATCGCAGACCTGCTTTCTTGGCTGCTCACCCAATATCGAGCTATATCCCCAGAATAACAACCAGCCTTATTGCTATATCGAAGTTCCACCCGACAGCGATATGCCACAGTTTGTCTCTGGGCTGAATATTAAATTTCCACGCTGTAAACATTGCAAAAATGAACTCAACAAACTCCCCGGTGTGCTGGCGCAAAACAACAATATGCTGCACAGTTACCACTGCCCACACTGCCAAAACAAACTCAACCCTCAGCAACTGTCGTGGAGAAAAACAGCCTGTCTAACTCGCAACCAGATCATCGTGAATAATATCTATGAGTCAGAAGCAGTTCCTGAGCAACATTTTCTGCTAGCCCTGCAACAGCTCAGCGGGTTTGCCTGGAAGTACTGTTATATTCGCCTGCCTAAAACCTGACACCTGATTATTTCCACAAAAGCCCAAGCGCGCTACAATCCTCCCAGGAAACCAATTAACAAAAAAGAGAACCTCACTATGCCCGAATACCGCTCACGAACCACAACACATGGACGCAATATGGCCGGTGCACGCGCACTCTGGCGCGCCACTGGTATGCAAGATGGCGATTTTGACAAGCCCATCATCGCCATTGCCAACTCATTCACCCAGTTTGTACCGGGACATGTTCACCTCAAAGACCTCGGACAAATGGTTGCCAGAGAGATCGAAAAAGCGGGAGCAATAGCCAAGGAGTTCAACACCATCGCGGTGGATGACGGCATAGCCATGGGACATGACGGCATGCTCTACAGCCTGCCATCACGCGAAATTATTTCAGACTCGGTTGAGTACATGGTCAATGCACACTGCGCAGATGCCCTGATCTGTATTTCCAATTGTGACAAAATCACCCCCGGCATGCTAAATGCAGCCTTGCGCCTGAACATCCCCACCATCTTTATCTCGGGTGGCCCAATGGAATCCGGCAAAAGCGTTATTCAGGGACATGAAGTCAAGCTGGATCTGGTCGATGCCATGGTATCCGCTGCCAACCCTGATGAAAGCGATGCTGATGTAATGGAAATAGAACGCTCTGCCTGCCCCACCTGTGGTTCCTGTTCCGGCATGTTTACAGCTAATTCCATGAACTGCCTCACCGAAGCACTGGGACTGGCACTACCTGGAAATGGCTCACTGCTTGCCACACATGCTGATCGCAAAGAACTGTTTCTGCAAGCAGCCCGGCAGATTGTAGCACTCACCAAACGCTATTATGAAGAAGATGACGCATCTGTCTTGCCCCGCTCTATTGCCACACCTGAGGCTTTCCAGAACGCCATGTCGCTGGATATTTGCATGGGCGGTTCTACCAATACCGTTTTACACCTACTGGCAGCTGCGCAGGAAGGTGAGGTTGATTTCACCATGGATGATATTAATGCACTATCACGCATCACTCCCAATTTAAGCAAGGTAGCCCCTGCAACCCAGCAGTTTCATATGGAAGATGTGCATCGGGCAGGCGGAGTTATGGCATTGTTAGGCGAGCTCGACAAGGCAGGGCTGATCCATCGTAACTGTCATACCGTACACGCGCCAACCATGGGTGAAGCACTGGAACAATGGGATATCAACCGTAACCCGTCTGATGAGGTAAAAACATTCTATCTGGCAGGTCCTGGCAATGTACGTACCACACACGCCTTTAGCCAAAACAAACGCTGGGCTTCGCTGGATCTGGATCGTGTCAATGGCTGTATCCGTGACCTCGAACATGCCTACTCCAAAGACGGCGGTCTAGCTGTACTGTATGGCAATATTGCCAAAGATGGTTGTATTGTAAAAACGGCAGGGGTTGATGAAAGCATTCTTACTTTCAGTGGTCCGGCACGTATATTTGAATCACAGGACAGTGCCGTAGCCGCCATTCTAGGTGATGAAATAAAGCCTGGTGATGTGGTTATTATTCGCTATGAAGGTCCGCGTGGCGGCCCCGGCATGCAGGAAATGCTCTACCCCACCAGCTACCTTAAATCCAAGGGGCTTGGCAAAGCTTGTGCCCTGGTCACCGACGGCAGATTCTCCGGTGGCACCTCAGGGCTCTCCATTGGACACGCCTCACCCGAAGCCGCCGAGGGTGGTGATATTGCCCTGATCGAAGAAGGTGACACTATAGACATCGACATCCCAAAACGCAGTATTCAAGTACGCCTTAGCGATGCAGAACTAGACAGCAGAAGACAAGCAATGAATACCAAAGGAGAACAAGCCTGGCAACCTGCAGAACAACGCCAGCGTCGTGTTACGCCAGCCCTGAAAGCGTATGCAGCTATGACCACATCCGCTTCGCGTGGTGCAGTACGGGATGTTTCACAGCTTAAATGACAAAATATAAAAAAGGATACAAAAAGGACGCGCGACTTTAGTCGCGCCGACGGAGTTTATTTCAGTCACCCCAGCCCATCATTCACACTCACGGAAAATACGTGATGCACATTCTTCACAAACAGACCTGTCCAGGTGCTTGTAGATAGTCTTAATAGCCTCAGTTTTAGTATCAAACACATGATCATTACCAATGTGCTCTATAAAGTGTGATTCAGCAGCAAACTCATATACGGAAGGCTTCAAACCTACAAAATACAAACCGCCACCCAACTTTCTCAACCTTTCATTTTCGATTTCCAGTGCTTCAGAACCCGCCAGGTCGATAAAGTTAATGCCACTAGCTTCAATCAAAATATGATGAATCCGCTCATTTTCGACAATTTTCGCAATACGTTGTTGAATATGGTTAATCGAACCGAAGTAGATCGACATATCAATACGGATGATTTTTAGTTGCGGACATTGCTTTAAGGGTTTTTCGCTAATATCAACCAACTTGCGATGAGCCAGTGTTTCTGAGCTATCCACTGACAAGGTGGGAATTTCAGGTGTAGAGGTCTTTGCCAGAAACATTACCAAAGACAGAATAACACCCAGATAAATAGCAAATTCAAGTTCCAGGAACAGGGTTGCAAAGAACGTAGTTAGCAGAATCGCTGATTCGGATTTGCTAAAGGTTAAGGTCTTTTTAATATGGTGGAAATCAATCAGGTTATAAGCCACCAGGAGAATAATCCCACCCATGGCAGCAATCGGCAAATAAGCGGTTAATGGTGCGATTAATAGCACAATGACCATCAGGAACAAAGCTGCAAAGATGGCTGACAAGGGGGTTCTGGCACCTGCTTCATAGTTGATCCCAGAGCGTGTAAAGGAACCTGAACCAGCATAGCTAGAAAAAAAGCTTCCAAACATGTTCGACAAACCCTGTCCGATAAATTCCTGATTCGAGTCAATACGCTGGTTTGACTTGGTTGCTACTGCTCGACTTATGGAAACTGCCTCAATCAAACCTAGTAAGGCAACAGCAAAAGCTTCAGGTGCCAGAGCTTTTATAGTGTGAAAGGAAAACTCAGGACTAGACAGGGGAGGTAAATGTGCAGGAATCGCACCGACCAGTTTAATGTCATCAGTAAACCCTTTCAGGAAATAGGCAAGCACACTTCCTGCCACCATACCAAACAGCAGACCTGGCATTTTGGGCATAGTCTTTTTAAAGAACAACGCAACAAACAGGGTCACCATGGCAATCAACATGAGATACCAGTTAATATGTCCTGCACCCTGGAAAAGTTCAATCCAGGTATTCAGGAAACTCTCCCCCTTTGGGATTTGAATACCAGTGATATGCTTCATCTGGCTACTGGCAATAAGAATAGCGGCACCCGCTGTAAAGCCAATGACAACTGTATGAGATACAAAATTAACCAGCGTCCCCAGCCTTGCCAGACCAAATGACAATTGATAAACACCCGCCAGAAAAGTAAGCGTCAATGCCGTCTGAATAAACTCGGGACTCCCTGGTTCTGCATGATGGCTGATAGTCGAAAAAACGACGATTGAAATAGCCGTTGTCGGCCCCGAAACCAGATGATAGGAAGAACCAAACAGAGCAGCAATAATTGGCGTAACCATAGCTGTATACAAACCATACTCAGGTGGTAAACCAGCAATCGTGGCAAACGCAACCCCTTGTGGCAGTACAATAACAGCCCCTGTTAAACCAGCCATCAGGTCAGCTTTCAGGGTGTCTTTAGTGATGAGTTTAAACCATTTCAGGAAGGGGAAAAAAGACAGAAGATTCATTATAGACTCACATGAAATTACGCCAGTAAAATTTGCACGCGAATTTACAACAAATAGAGTCAAACTAAAACCTTTATTACAGTTTGATTGGTTATCTAGTGACAAAAGGCAATAAATACGATTGAAAGCTGAAAAGTTAAATAACCTCTGGGTTTTACTCTTTAACTGAGGTGTTGAAGCGTCACTTTACGGCTACAGAGGCTAGACATTAAAAATGTGTAATGTAATCTAATGAGGGATATAGTCATAAAAGTGGTTAAGCTCAGCTTGCATTGCACTTTTTGTCATGTTGAGAAAATAACAGATTAGTGTGGGAAAGGTTAGGCTTCGCTTGCGAGTAAATGCTGTATCTTTTGTGCGGTGCCTGGCAATGAAACCTGCCGGTCTAATAGTTTTATTTATATGTGCATAGGTATTATTAAATGAGGTTGGTTTCCATTTTAGGTTCCTTTTGAAAGTTACAGGTATTACACCTGTTAATTCATGCAGGTACTGCTTAAGTCATGATATTGGATTTTAAGTCGCACCTGCACTATTCACACGACCTGCACCCTGTCAGCCACTTCCCGAAACATACGAGCCGCCTGCGCATGCGTAACCTCTTCTGCCCCATCACGGCTTAGGCGAATATTCTCATCCGCATGACGACAATATCCCCAATATCCCCCGAGTCGTGCCACAGTATTGGAATATTCCATACTGGCTTTACGATAATCAATGTATATGTTTAACCATTGTTTGACCGTGCCGGGTTTGTGTATCTGTTTACCAGGGAGTCGTCTGGAAACTGCATCCAGCGTAACCAGCAGTTCAATCTGGCAAGTTGTCTCAAGATTACGGGCAACTCGCATTGCAGAGTTTGCTCCCCAGCTATGCCCGACCAAAACAATCTTTTTCCCTGCCTTATGCCATCGCCCTACCAGCTCCACAATAGCGCGTACAGAACCATGTGTGGCATAGGCAATATCCTGCTGTTGTGCATTGCGCAGCCGATAGGGGATAAACACACCCTGTAGCACGGGACCATAGACATCATCCATCGCCCCGCCAATAAAAACAACCAGCGTATGCCGAGGCTGATAATTGTTGTCCAGTGGTAATTGTCGGGCATCCTGTAATACCAGTTGTTGCGGCTCTTGATACCAGTCAATCTTATCCGGGGTGATTATTTTTTTCTTAAAGATCATGCGCGCGAATATGCTATAGTCGGGTTTTACAAGATAATTTGGAGTAAATTTTTTCCTTGGCTATAAAATCGTCCTCTGCATCTTCTGCCCCACAACCTGTGACAAGGTCTGCCCCTGCCGCCGTATCTGGCGAGCATCATAAAAAAAACCAGCATACGCTGAATCTGGAACTTCACCCTGCCGATAATGAGCGACTTATCAATCTTTGCGGCCAGTTTGACAAACACCTGCAACAAATTGAAGAAAAACTTAATGTTGATATTAAGAATCGTGGCTATCAATTTAATATTACAGGAAAAGCTGGTGATGCACAGACCGCCATTAACCTGCTGCAAGAGCTCTATCGCAGCACCTCTTCCGAGCTATTAACGCCGGAAAGCATACACTTGCACATTCAGCAATCTGGTGCAACGGGTAATCAGGATAATACAGTCAGCTTCCCGGAGACACGCATTCGCACCCGTCGCAAGGTTATTCGTGGTCGTGGAGCAAATCAAAATGCCTATATCCGCAGTATCCAGACACATGATCTTGCCTTTGGTATTGGCCCTGCTGGAACCGGAAAGACCTATCTTGCCGTTGCCTGTGCCGTGGAAGCACTGGAACGTGATGATGTGCGTCGCCTGATACTGGTTCGCCCTGCGGTTGAAGCGGGGGAGAGACTGGGTTTTCTGCCTGGCGACCTGGCACAGAAAATCGACCCTTATTTGCG
>JALVFC010000134.1 GCA_027030285.1 Thiotrichaceae bacterium
AGCAGGATCTCATCCAGACCGTGTTTAACGAGTACCCGGTTGATGACAAAGAGCCGGGATATCTGTTTGGGGTGAATCATTTTGATACGTCGCTTTCGGAAGTTGCTCTATCTTGCAAGAGTGCTACCCTTGCTTCGAGGCGGTCG
Source organism: Thiotrichaceae bacterium (assembly GCA_027030285.1). Lineage (GTDB taxonomy): Bacteria > Pseudomonadota > Gammaproteobacteria > Thiotrichales > Thiotrichaceae > HyVt-477. Next base: position 147 of record JALVFC010000134.1, read on the forward strand.
GTATCCGTGCGTAATTCATCCACCTGATCAAGATAGTAGGAGAGTTCAGATTCACCTACCAGCAGCGCCTGTTCTTCAGTCATGTATTCACCCACATTCATGCGCATCGCCTGTCCACTATCCTGTAACCAGCCTTTGGCATCCGCGACCACCGAGCCTGCCTGATGAGCGACGATATCGCCCACCACTTTTGATAAAAACTCTTCCCAGTCGATTTCAACAGAACCCAATACATCACTAAAGCGAGTTCCCAACCCCATATCGCCTTCTATCCAGGCATCTGAATCAAGGAGTGTTTTACCAGCATCCGTAGCACTGCTGAGGCGCATTAAGGCAAGTGGCGAGCCGTGTATCGTGGTATCAGCTTCTCCAGCATATTGGCTTAGTACCTGCATATGCTGAACACCAGGGAAAAAATATAAGTTAAGCTCCAGCCCGGTAATATGCAGTCGAATAACCTTATCCTGCATGGCAGAAAACTGTGGCATCGCTTCAGGATCGAGTTTTAGCCAGCGATTGATTGCTGTCTCAATGAGTGAGAGCAGAAGGGTAGGTAGTTGCATAGCAGTGCTGGATCTAAAGTTTATACCCGGAATGCAGCGCGACAATGCCACCAGTCATATTGTGGTAGCTCACCCGTTCAAAACCAGCATCTTCCATCATGCCTTTCAGGGTTTCCTGATCCGGGTGCATGCGGATGGACTCGGCAAGGTAGCGATAGCTATCGGCATCGTTGGCTATGAGCTTGCCCATTAGTGGCAATAACTTAAAGGAATACTGGTCATACAGTACATTCAGGCCCGGTACTACTGGTTTGGAAAATTCCAGTACCATGAGTTTACCGCCAGGTTTCAGAGTGCGGAAAATAGATCTTAGTGCTGCGTCTTTATCAGTCACATTGCGCAGCCCAAACGCCATCGTAACAAGATTGAAGTGATTATCAGGAAAAGGCAGGTCTTGTGCATCTGCCAGTACATAGTCAATATTTCCAACAATCCCCCTGTCGGTGAGGCGCTTACGCCCGTTTTCCAGCATGGACTCGTTGATGTCAGAGAGGATAACTTTTCCCTCTGACCCCACAATACGTGCGAATTTTTCTGCCAGATCACCTGTGCCGCCAGCGAGATCCAGAATCGTGTCCCCGCGTTTCGCGCCAGAGGTGTCAATTGTATACTTTTTCCACAGCCTGTGAATGCCACCTGACATCAGGTCGTTCATTATGTCGTATTTGTCGGCTACTGAATGAAATACTTCAGCAACTTTATTACTCTTTTCTTCAACAGGTACCTGCTGATAGCCAAAATGCGTTGTTTGCTGAGTGTTCTGTTCGTTATTTGACATGAGTGATCTCTTAAATAAGTGTGTCTTGCAATCAGGGCTAACCGGATAGCTTGGTCGGCATAAGGGAAACAGGGTCAGGGCGTCTCAAATATTTACAATACCTACAGAGATAGTTTGTAAAAATCTGCACTCGCCAGCTCCACCCAAAGCTACATTGTAACAGAAGGCGGTCACTACCAATCAGGAATTTTTGTGCAAGTTTGACCTGTCAGGTCATTCTGCACTTTCCATTAATCTGCATGGAAGCCCGCAACAAACCAGGGTTATAAATTATGTATCAATCTCGTTTCATGTTTCTGTTTGCAGTCCTTTTGCTTAGTAACTCCTCAACCTATGCCTGGCGTGAGACTGATGACCAGAATATGTCAGGACCAGTGGTAAGGGTTATAAAGAAATACCCGGGTAAATGGAAAGGTTGGAGTGATGGTTGCATTAACTGTAATAAACCAATGTCTATCGATATCAGAAAAAAAGACACCAGCACAAAAAGCAAAAGGAAAGTAGTCGGTAAGAACAACCAAACGAATAAGATGACAGCCTCAACAAAACTACCAAAATCCATGCGCCGAGGTTATTGTGAGTGCAATTGTAATATGGCGGGTAAATTGTCAACTCCCTTCATGCACACTACTCAGAAAGTCTTTGGTGTAAAAAATACCCCTGGTACCGATGAAACAACCATGGAGGTCAGAGAAGCAAATAATAATAAAAACACTGAAGTCCCAGGAAAGCACCATAGTGACAAGGTAAAGAGCAAAGAGGAGGACACCCCTGAAGCACAGAAAGGCGTAAAAGGTCAGGAAGAAAACGACATAAACAATGAATCTGGAGAGAGTAATGTACCAAAAGATCTGGATAAGGATAAAACAAGGATAATAGAAAGAAACTACTGAAACATGGCGATGACAAAATAAACATAAAACCCCGTATCTTTTCATTACGGGATTAACAGCCCCCCCCTGAGAGTACATTCTGTTTAGATAGCGATATTTAAGTTAGCAAGGTTGTACCTGAAACAGATCATTAAAACCTTGCACAGCCTGGGCAATATCACTTGCCCCAAAAACACTACTAATTACAGCTACCATATCCGCACCCGCAGCAATTAATCGCGGAGCGTTTTCCTGCGTAATGCCGCCAATACAGCACACAGGAATACGCAATCGCGCTTTCGCCTCATATAGCAACTCAAGAGATGCAACAGGTGCATCTGGCTTGGTAGGCGAAGCAAAAAAACTGCCAAATGCCACATAATCCGCCCCAGCCTGTTCTGCTGCAAGCGCTCGCTCCAGCTCGTTATAACAGGATACACCAATGATCGCTGCATCTCCCAGACGCTCTCTGGCAGCCTGCACCGAGTCATCCAGCTTGCCCAGATGCACACCCGCTGCTCCAACTTGCTCAGCCAGAGCAATATCATCATTAATAATAAGCTGTGTATGATATTGCCGACATATCGACAACAAGGCGCTCGCCTCAGTAAGTCGGCGGGCTAAGTCAGCCGATTTATCCCGGTACTGCAACAGTGAAATACCCGGATCAGCCGATAAAACAGCTTTACACTTAGGTATCAAATCATCCTGCAAAGCACCATCCGTGATAGCATAAAGTCCAGATAAATCGCCTGATTTTTTATTTGCATCCATAGCCAGTCCATGTATGTTTATAAATCAACTGTTGTATTTTTGATACATCAAAAATATTACTGTCGCAGATTAACAAATAGTTGTTGCATTTTAATCTTAATGCCCCTACTATTTGCCTTATACAGGTGAAATAATACCGTATATAAATTTTTATAAACTGACTAAACTTTACTAAAGGAGTCAAACATGAAAAAAATTCTCGCAATCGCAATCGCAGCAGGACTTGCTGCTCCTGCAATGGCAGATACTACGCTTTATGGACAGCTGAATGCTTCTGTAGATGCGCTGAGTGGTGCAGATGACATTACTTCTGTTTCATCTAACAGCTCACGTATTGGTGTTAAAGGTTCTTCTGACCTGAACGGCGGCTTGAAAGTTATCTATCA
>JALVFC010000135.1 GCA_027030285.1 Thiotrichaceae bacterium
AAAAGCCCTCTTGGTTCGGCTAGTTGGAAAAGGCGGCTATGATACCTTAGGCAGTGGGGGTTCGACAATGCCTCGGTGCTTGATCGGTTTATTCGTGAGCAATGGGCTTGCCAGTAAACAGATAGTTCTTTAGCTCCTTGTCAAAGGTGGGGTCACGTCTTCTGATCCATTCCAGCACCATGGCGGCATGTTCTTTTTCTTCATCGCGGTTGTGTGCGAGGATCGCTCTGAGTTCATCATCTTTACAGGCATCGACGCGCTGGTTGTACCAGTCAACAGCCTCCAGCTCCTCCATGAGTGAGGTAATGGCTTTGTGCATATCGCGGGTTTCGTCTGATAATTCTTCAATGGGTTCGTGGTAGCCTTCGTTAGCCATAATTTGCTCCTGTCGGTAGTAAAATAATTAGTGTGCTGGTTTGAGTGTAGAACATAACTGCTTGAGCACTGACAAACGACGTTTATGAAGTTCTTTTTTTATCTGCTCGCCGCTATAACCTTCATGGATAATATCCTGTACATTGACCGATCGGCAGCATTCGGCGGCTTTTTCGTAAAATTCCAGCTGTGGGTAGTCCTTTTGTTCAAAGCCGGTGCGCCCTCGGCTATCTGCCTTGCATGCCAGTAATAGCTGGCTAAAACGCTCAGGCTTGCGAAATATATCGCAGGCGGTTAATACCTTTAGGATGGTTTTGGGTTTTATCTCAAAAGCCTTGTGAATATGGGTGTGGTAACGCGCGGTGAGTTTGGCTAACTCGCTAAAGCGTTTGGGGACACGGTATTTGGCACATAGATCTATGAGCAGATCATAGCTTCTTTCTTCATGTCCGTGATGGCTGGGGAGAATATCTTTGGGAGTCGTGCCTTTGCCCAGGTCATGTGTGAGTGCTGCAAAGCGGGTGGCGGCATCATCACTGAGTAAACAGGCTTGCTGCAATACCATCATGGTGTGAATGCCCGTATCAATTTCAGGATGCCATTTGGCGGGCTGGGGAACGCCGAACAAACGGTCAATATCGGGGAAAAGCACTTTTAATGCACTGCACTGCCGCAATGTTTCAAAGAAAACTTCCGGTTGTTTTTCCTGCAGTGCACTTTCTGTTTCCTGCCAGACGCGCTCGGCAACCAGAGCGTCAGCTTCTCCAGCTTTCACCATGTCTGACATCAGTTGCATGGTTTCCTCGGCAATGGTAAAGCCTAGTGCTGCGTAGCGTGCTGCAAAGCGGGCTACCCGTAAAATGCGCACAGGGTCTTCGGCAAAGGCAGGCGAGACGTGGCGTAGTACACGGTTTTCAATGTCCTGGCGACCATTATGAAAATCATGGATTTTTCCTTGCTCATCTTGGGCAATGGCGTTGATTGTCAGGTCGCGGCGCAACAAGTCCTGTTCTAGTGTTACCTCAGGTGAGGCATTAAAACTGAAGCCATGATAGCCCTTGCTGGTTTTGCGTTCGGTACGTGCAAGAGCAAACTCTTCCTTTGTCTCAGGGTGCAGGAAGACTGGAAAATCCTTACCAACAGGCTGGTAGCCAAGCTCAACCATTTGCTCGGGAGTAGCGCCTGTGACTACCCAGTCACGATCTTTCATCGGTAGTCCCAGCAGTTGGTCTCTGACAGCGCCACCTACCAAAAAAGTTTTCATTGATTTTTTTACGGGTTGCTGAAATGTTTTAAGTCTACCATGTTAATCTGCTTCTGGGTTCTATCCCAAATCATATTACATCAAGTGTATATAAGTGTTTGATAAAACTATCCATTAGAATATTCTTATATATCACTACTTGTTGACCCATAGTATATTTTATGCTCCTATAGGCTACGCTAGATCAGGTGTCAGGAAGCTGCTCTATCCTTGGATAGCTCCGTATGCCAGCTAGAAATTTTATACATAAGGGATGTTTCTCGTATACAAAAACCAGCATTAATGGTTTGGGAGGGCTTGTATTGGTTTATCTGTATGGGCAATACCGAGTTATTTATTGCAGGGTTCTATGAGATAAGTACAGAGAAATGTCAAAATCAATAAATAATTATTATTACCATAAAACAGGAGAGTTATTATGGCACATATTGTTGTATTAGGTTCGGGCACGGGGGGCATGCCTGCCGCCTACGAACTGCGTGATGAACTGGGAACGGCACATGAAATTACTGTTGTTAATGAGCGGGATTATTTCCAGTTTGTTCCATCCAACCCCTGGGTTGGCGTGGGCTGGAGAAGTCGTAGCGATATTACTTTTCCCATAGCAAAGTACTTGAGTAAAAAGGGCATTAATTTTATAGCAGCACGCTGCGACAAAATTGATGCTGATAATAATAAACTGGAATTATCCAATGGCGAGACGGTTGAATACGATTACCTGTTAATTGCAACAGGTCCAAAACTATATTTTGAAGAGCTGGAAGGTTCTGGTCCTGAGGCAAATTCACATTCTGTTTGTACGGTTGATCACGCTGAGGCGTTCTACGCGGATTATCAGAAGTTACTGGAAAAAGGCAGTGGAACCATTGTTATTGGTGCAGCTCCTTTTGCCAGTTGTTTTGGTCCGGCTTATGAGTTTGCGTTTATTGTTGATACTGATCTGCGCAAGCGCAAGGTTCGCGATAAGTTCCATATCAAGTTTGTTACCTCCGAGCCATACATCGGTCACCTTGGGTTGGGTGGAGTTGGTGATTCCAAGGGAATGCTGGAATCAGAAATGCGTAATCACCATATTCAGTGGATTACTAATGCCAAAACCACAAAGATTGATGCTGGCAAAATGTATGTTGATGAAATGGCCGATAATGGCGATGTTGCCAAACAGCATGAAATCGAATTTGATGTTGCCATGATGCTACCTGCATTCTTCGGTGTAGATGCTGTCGCTGCCGTAGAAGGTCTGTGTAATCCTCGTGGTTTTGTACTGGTAGATGAGCATCAGCGCAATCCAAAATACCCAAATATCTATTCTGCGGGGGTATGTATTGCGATACCTCCTGTTGAGGCAACACCTGTGCCTACGGGTGCGCCAAAAACGGGTTATATGATCGAGTCTATGGTTACGGCTTGTGTACATAACATCCATGCTGAACTGGAAGGTAAAGAGCCTTCTTCTCAGGGAACATGGTCAGCACTTTGTCTGGCTGATATGGGGGATACGGGCGCAGCGTTTGTGGCAATTCCACAGATTCCACCAAGAAATGTTGCCTGGTTCAAAAAAGGCAAGTGGGTACACCTGGCGAAAATTGCGTTTGAGAAATACTTCATTCGCAAGATGAAGAAAGGTTCATCTGAGCCGTTCTATGAAAAAACCATGCTGAAAATGATGGGGATTACCCGTCTGAAAGACTAATCAGCAGTGTAACTACTCAGCTTGCACTCGTTCGTGTTGTCCGATTTCTGCGTTAAAAGTGCTCATTTATACTTATAAACTCCGCGCTTTCGCCTTGAACTCAAACAACACGAGCACAATCTGAGCAGTTACGGATCACACTGAATTACCCGTCTGAAAGACTATTTAGCAGTTTTATCGTTTAAAAAAGGGAGTAGCCATAGGTTGCTCCCTTTTTTTGTGCTACTTTCTCAGGAGCCTGTCTTTTCATGCCATATGGATATAACATGAAGCTACCCGATAACATACCCCAGACTATACGAATAGCTTTACAGGAAGATATTGGCACTGGTGATGTGACAGCCAACCTGATTCCTCTTGATGAAAACTCAAAGGCGACCGTGGTCTGCCGTGATCCTGCGGTACTCAGTGGTACGGCCTGGTTTGACGAGGCTTTTTATCAGGTTGATAACTCTGTCATTGTGCAGTGGTATTACAAGGATGGTGATCTGGTTGAGGCTGATACGGTGTTATGTCGTATTCAGGGAGCTTCCCGGTCTCTGTTAAGTGCTGAACGAGTCGCCTTGAATTTTTTACAATTGCTTTCTGCAACAGCTACACAGACGCGGGCTTATGTAGAGAAGGTGGCAGGCACAA
>JALVFC010000136.1 GCA_027030285.1 Thiotrichaceae bacterium
CTGATACGGGACTCCTTCAGAAATTCCCTTGTGAAACCAATATTCTGCACGATATTAGAGTATATTCATGAAATTTCCTGGCTATCCCTCTTTTATCAGTGCTTCCAGCTCTTTAATGGTTAGTCTTTTCATGCTCTTGCCGCTGATATGGCTGGTGGGTGCAGGTGTTCCTTCTTCAAAGATAACCAGCTCTATCTCAAATTCGTCCGCATAAAAGCGTAATAGCGGATAGCTAAGTTGTCTGCCGTGCATACGATAACTGCGTTCATGTATCTGAAAAGGCAGTTTCTGATCTTGTAAAAAGAATATAACTTCCTCCGCACTTGTTGCAAATAAATGCAGCGTGGCTGGCGCATAAAGCCCAGCGCTGCCATCAACCACAGAGCCGGCAAGCAGAGGTGAATATTGCTGAAAGAACTCCATGGCTTCCAGTGCCACCTTACGTAATTCCAGCAAATAGCGGGTTTCTTCATCAGATGCATGTAGTTTTCTGCGTAGCAGAATGGCAGCGTGAATTTCCTTATTGGTAGGTTGGCAGGCTTTGTCGGTAGCACAGCCAAGTCGTTGTGCAGCCTTTTTTTTGGCAACCAGGTAGTCCCTGTATCCTTCTTCGTAAAGCAACCGCGCGGCTTCAGCAGCTATCAGTTGTCTATTGTTCTGTGTAAGTGTCATGATCTAAAAGAGTTGTTCAGGAATCTCGAAGCGCTCATTGTCAATGATGATTGTTCTGGTAGCCGCAGGTTTTATTCCTGGCTGATTTTGATTCGTATTGTTTAAGTCATTTACAAATTCACTATCTTCTTCAAGCTCTATAATGGGATTAGTCGGATTATTGACGCGCAGTATATGCGGATCGTATGCAAAGTCACGGGGGACACGTCCTGGAATCTGTGCGGTAGTCAGATATTCAGGTATTACTTCAACAGACTGGTCATCTGCCAGAAAGCCCGTAAGTCCGTCAATGGAAACAGCACGCATTCCAGCAGGCGGTTTAAGTGCAACCTGGGGAATACCTTTGAGTGCTACTTTCATAAAGTCTATCCAGGTAGGCAAAGCAAGACCTGCTGCGGTTTCGTGTCTACCCATGGGTCTGATCTGATCAAAGCCCATCCATACTATAGCGACTTTTTTTGGTGTGAAACCGGCAAACCAGGCATCTTTCTGGTCGTTTGTGGTACCAGTCTTTCCTGCGATATCAATCCGGTTAAGGGCACGGGTTTTGGCGCCTGTGCCTGAGCGCGCTACAGATTGCAGCATGCTGGTAATCTCGTAACGCACATACGGTTTCATAATGCGTTTGGCTGGTCGGGTATTTGTATTGGGATCACCTGTTTCTGCATCAGCGGTATCACAGCTTGCGCAGACAGTTTCGGGAGTGTACTTGAAAATGACATCATCTTCATTATCGGTGATATAGCTAATGAAATAAGGGGTGATTTTATATCCTCCATTGGCAAAGGTAGAGTAAGCGCCTGCCATCTGTAGCGGGGTTACAGAGCCAGTTCCGAGCGCCATGGTCAGGTCCTCGGGAACCTCATTTTTATTAAAGCCAAATTTGGTGACATAATTTCGTGCATATTGTATGCCGATTTCACGCAGTAACTGTATTGAGACCAGGTTGCGGGATTTTTTTAAGCCCTTGCGTAGGCGAGTTGGACCATAATTTTTGCCACTATAGTTTTGTGGTTTCCAGGAGCTTCCGGGTATTTTTACAGGAGCATCGTTGACGACACTGGCTGGTGAGTAGTTCTTGGCTAGAGCGGCAGAATATACGAAAGGTTTGAAACTGGAACCAGGCTGGCGTTTTGCTTGCGTTGCCCGATTAAACTTGCTCTGGTGATAATCAAAACCGCCTACAATCGACAATATCGCACCGTTATTGGGGTTCATGGAAACAATAGCACCAGAAATTAACGGCAGAGGGGTCAGGCTCCAGCTACCGTCCTCATTTTTGCTGACCCTGACTATATCGCCAGTGGCAAGCACATCGGAAACCTTTTTAGGGGATTTTCCGCGTCTGTTTTCATTGATATAAGGGCGTGCCCACTTGAGCTTTTTAAGTGGCAGGTTGATCGTTTCCCCTGTCGCCGTGACAAGTGTTGCCTTGTCGTCTTTCGTTTTTGTTACCACGGCGGGGACAAGTCCTGCATAAGTGTTGTAGCTGGCAAGTTTTTTTATCAAGCCATCATGCTGGTACTCTGTAATATCAATATGGTCCTCCGGACCCCGGTATCCATGGCGTTTGTCATATTTAACCAGATGCTTGCGAAGAGTTTTAACAGCAAGTGTCTGTTCATCACTGCTAATCGTGGTGTATACCTTCATCCCTGTGCGGTAAACTAGGTCTTCACCAAAGCGTTTGATCACCTCCTGTCGTACCATCTCTGCTACATAAGGTGCTGCAGTTTCTGTTTTGGCACGGGCGTGAATTTTTGCGGTTAATGGCTCTGCAACGGCTTTCTCATATTGTTCATTATTGATGAAGCCGAGTTGGTTCATACGCTTGAGTATATAGTTGCGGCGAACCTTAGCCCGTTTAGGGTTGATAACGGGGTTATAGGCAGAAGGTGCTTTGGGAAGACCAGCAATCATGGCGCTTTGAGCCAGTGTCAGCTCACTCACTGGTTTACCATAATAGACTTCCGCTGCCGAGCCAACACCATAGGAACGCTTGCCCAGAAAAATCTTGTTGAGGTAGAGTTCCATAATCTGCTGTTTAGTAAAAATCTTCTCCAGTTTGCTGGCAAGAAAAATTTCTTTTATCTTTCGCTCCAGCTTCTTGCGGCGATCCAGAAAGAAGTTTCGCGCTACCTGCATGGTGATGGTGCTGGCACCCTGACTGACTTTGCGTGTTTTGGCAGCACTAAGGAAGGCGCGTGCAACACCGTAGAAATCCACTCCTTTGTGTTCATAAAAACGTGAGTCTTCAATGGCAATGAAGGCATTGACAAGGTTGTCAGGGATATCTTCAATCTTAACCGGGCGACGTCTGTATTGCCCAAATTCGGCAATCAACTTCTTTTCTTTGCTGTAGACCCGCAAAGGAAGCTGTAATGAGACATTGCTACGTAGCTCTTCTTCGCTGGGAAGTTGTGGAGTGTAATATGCCCAAACAGTAACCACGGCAATAATACCCAGGGTAATGAGCAAGATTAGTGGGCCTAATATCCAGCGGATAAAGCGTTGTGTCCAAGTAAGCCAAAGCATAAGCGATGTGACCTATTATAATATTATTATGTTTTCAAAGGTGGTGATCTTACGGGTAATATGTGCTCACTGCCTAAAGTTCAAGATGAACTGAAGGTAACTGCATCAGCTTGCACTTGTGCAAACCGGTTATTGTGTAGAAAGTTACCTGCTTCTTAACCATGTTTTAAATGGGTGAAATTCCCCTCTAACCCCAGAGACCTCTTTTATGTACTTTCATGGTCACTAAAGCGCGGTTGAATGTCCTGGAGCTACTCGAAGTCAACGTTAATGCACGCTATTTTAAAGCATTCGAAACCGCTTATCTATTAAATTCAGCGGGCAAAAAGCATTCTTGTTAGGATTATCCAACTTATTGCAGAAACTATCGGAGTCATCCGAGCCAAACCAGAAATATAACAATAATAGAAAGGTAGATTGGTGTTTTCATTTAGACAAAAAAGCAACTTGCTTGGTATTGATATCAGCTCATCTGCGGTTAAATTGATTGAGTTATCAAAATCAGGCAAAAAATACAAACTCGAAAGTTATCACGTGGTTCCTTTGCCAGAAGGGGCTATCCTGGAGCGGGATTTACTAGATCCTGAGCCTGTTGGTGAGGCCATCCGTCGTATTCTTAAACAAAGCGGCACAAAAAGTCGTCGCTGTGCTCTGGGTATCCCGTCATCAGTTGCTATTAGCAAGATTATCTCTTTGCCAGCATC
>JALVFC010000137.1 GCA_027030285.1 Thiotrichaceae bacterium
GAACTAAGAAGCTACTGCAAATCCCATGACCATCATAATCTGAACTTATTGGAATCGTTATATAGAACGACTACTCGCCACATCCAATAAGCCCAACAAAGCTAAAACCCGTCATTCCGGCGCAGGCCGGAATCCATATTGTATGCAGTGGCGCTAAAGAGACTGTGTAAGTGCCAATACTGGCGGTACTAAAGCCCCACTTCCTGGTCGTGGAGTTATGACTGACGATCAGGGACTCAGGAGTCTTTGATCTAGTCTTGGGCGGTTATCTCAAGGAAGATAGCTTGCCTGTCGATCATTAATCCAGACTACACTCTCCAGAAGACTAACGTATTTCACAGACAGCCCCAATATCACTCAAGTCACTGGAAGACAGAAAAGACATGGAGATACCTGCCTTTGTTCGTAATGTAGCCACACTCGCCAGTGGTACATTACTCGCCCAGCTACTACCCCTGCTGGCAAGCCCCTTGCTCACCCGCCTGTATACTCCAGCGCAGTTTGGTTTATTTGCACTCTTTATGGCCATCTTCTCTACCCTGCACCAGGCAACAACCGGGCATTACGAAATAGCCATGATAACGCCCAAACGAAACCAGACAGCCAGAGAGCTTTTTGTAATTGCGCTGTATTATGCCCTTGGTTTCTCCCTTCTGGTACTCGCGTCACTGTTATTGATGCATACGCCTCTACTCAAGCTTATTGGCGCTCAACAGCTAGGCAACTGGATTTACCTGCTACCTCTCATGCTGTTTCTGGCAGGCTCATCACAATTAATCAACCATTACGCCAACCGTGCCGGCAAATACACTTACATGGCACAAGCCACATTAATCCAGGGAATATCCATAGTCTTTATCAGCCTGTTACTGGGCTTGCTACAAGCTGGCTTTATGGGACTGATTGCGGGTTACGCAGGCGGGTACACATTATCATTCCTGTTTCTGGCATGGCGCTATCACCGGGATATCGGGCAGGCTGACTTTTCATGGTCGCAGCGTAAATCCCGTATTGCTCAGCACTTTCGTGACTATCCGATCTTCAGCGGCAGCATGAGTATTTTTGATGGACTGTCACTGGCATTGCCCACCTTTTTTATTGCCGCTGGCTACCCCGAAGCAATTGTCGGTTACTATGCCCTTGTCATGCGCACGCTCTATACCCCGCTCACCTTTTTATCAACCTCGGTGGGACAGGTAAACCTGAAAAAAATTGTACAGCTCATCCATGACAAACAGGCACTTACCCCCTATCTTGGAAGAATCACCCTGGTTCTCATACTGATAGCCAGTATGCCAGCAAGCCTGTTATTCCTGTTTGGCCCAGAGCTATTTGCCTTTGTATTTGGCACGGACTGGCGCATAGCAGGTGAATTTGCGCAGATACTGGCACCCGCACTGATTATTCGTTTTACTGCATCCACCCTCAGCAACACCCTGACTGCCACACGTAACCCCCGTCTGGCGGGTCTGTGGAAAATCATTTCGTTTGTAAGCACATTATCCATACTGTGGTTTTTTACAGGAGAAGTCAGCGCCAGCAAACTATTAAAATACTTAATGATCAAAGACATCCTTTTATACTTTTTCTACTACACTTTAATCTATTTCTCAGCTCGGCAAACCCAAAAAGAACAGTAATATAAAGGAGAAAGTCAGGACTAAAAAACCACATGCAAGGATTGCAAAACATACCCATCGTTCACGCAACAACCGTACACCCCTGGTGGGACAATCGTGTGAGCAATAAAATGGTTAACCAGCTGGCACGCTCTGGCTTACAGGTTTACTTTATCGTCAACAGCTATCCAGTCAATGAGCGTCCCGCATTAAGCAATCTCCACATTATCACCCTGGATCAAAAAACGGGTTTTACAGGTATCAGGGAACGCATAAGAAAAAACCTGTTGACCTATAAAGCCGTTAGAAAGCTGCCAGAAAAAGGCATCTTTCACTTTCACGATCCGGAAATGATTTTTATTGCCGCGCTACTTCGTCTACAAGGCTGGAAAATCGTCTACGATATTCACGAAGATCTGTATCAGGACATTGCCCAGAAACCCTATCTGGGAAGCATTGCCCAAAAAGTCATGCCACAGCTTTTCCGCATTATCGAAAAAAGCATTATCATCCCTTTTGGTTTTACCCAGGTCATTGCGGAAAAGACTTACCGCAGCCGCTACCCAAAAGCCACTACCCTGCTTAATTACCCGGAAAAATCACACACCCCAGCCAATAACCATCGTAACAATATGCAGCGCATTAATCTGCTGTATAGCGGCGTCATCCAGAAAAACCGTGGCACAAATCTACTCAAACCCATCCTGCAAACCGACCCCGCAATCCACATTACATTAATAGGACGTTGCAGCAATAAATTACAACAGGAAATAGAACAGGACTGTTGTGACCACCGCAGCCAGCTCACCATGATTACCCACCCTGATGGTATTCCATTTCGGGAAATAATTGCTGCCTATCGGCAGGGAAACTGGACAGCAGGTATGGTCATCTTCCCAGACACCCCCTTATATAAAAACAAGGAACCCACCAAGTTTTTTGAATATATACAGTTTTCTATCCCGATTCTGGCATCAGACTTCCCACTATGGCGTGATTTTGTTGGCAAACAGCGTATCGGTCTGTGCATCAATCCCAACCCTGAATACATCCAGTCCAGTCTCGCCAGTGCGCTGGAAATATTTCGAGACCGTCAACAATGGGAAAGCATGCGCAATAACTGCAAAAAACTCGCCACACAATACTCCTGGGAATCCCAGCAACAAAAACTCATTCAACTGTACAAAGAAATAAGCAAAACTAAAGAACACAGGCAAATTAGCAAATGTTAATTCATGCACAACCCCAGAAAAACAGCCGATTCCTGGATGATATTTACGTTTATCTGGCAGTTTTCTCGGCCTTTTTCTTTTCCTATATTCCGCTGACCTATGTACTGGATGCCATTCACGTCAGCAAACCGCTGGCATACATGGTCTTTACCTCAATCACCCTGCTCATCATGGCATACAATGTATATAGCGGAAATCTTAAAATTCAGCCTGGAAGCCTGACCATAGTAGGCTTATCACTTTTCTTTGCCGTCTATGCTATTGGTTCCTTTATCTTTACAGACAACTATTTCCACGATTACCAAACAGTCACGGTACTTGGCATACTTAACCCCCTATATATTCTGTTTGCAGTCCTTATCGCCGATAAAAAACCGCAAGTCGCCAGATTCCTGTTTATTCTCGCTGCCATCTATTTCCTCGTTGTTTTTTATAAGTGGATTAGCGGAGATCTCCGACCCGAGAAAGGCACAGCCTTTATTCAGGTGTTCGACACGGTAGGAGCCGAGTTCTATCAAAATATCAATAAATACCTGGGCTTGCTATGCATTTTGAGCATCGGCTTATTTACCCAACGCCACTGGCTATTAACGCTGGCAAAAACAGCTCTGGTCGTTTTATGCCTTTTCTTTATGCTGCAAATTGGCGGGCGGGCAGCCATCGTTGCCTTGCTAATGGTGCTTGCATTCTGGTTTCTGGTGGAAAATGCCCGTCTGGACAGTATTTACTTTATCGCCTCGTTAATCATTATTGTTGCAATCAGCTACGGGCTACTCGTCAGTCTGGACAAACTAATTATCTTCATGCAGGAGTCCAGCATTACCTCTCTAAACCGTTTTGCCAGCTTGCTACTAGGTTCAGACAGCAGTCATCGTGGTTTTTTATTTTCCAATGCCATTGCTCAGTTTACCGACAGCCCCAAAAATTTGTTCTTCGGTGGAGGCATGAATACTTTTTCAGTCTTTACCAAAGAATATAACCTTGGATTATATCCACATAATATTATTCTTGAATTACTGGCTGAATACGGAATCATTGGATTTATTGCTTTTATTTTG